>NZ_JMFG01000021.1 GCF_000687145.1 Thermoanaerobaculum aquaticum | reverse complement strand
TCTTGGCGGCCGCCGGCATCAAGTCGGCAACGGGTGCTGGCAGGCGTTCTCAGCCGCATGTCCCGGCGCACCCCTTTACGCTGGCTCATGCCCCTTGCGGCCGCCGCGGTGGTGGTGGTGGCTGTGGGCCTGGGTGTGCGAAGCGGCGAACGGGAGAAAGATGTGGACGCGGTGCTGGAGGAGGTGAACGTCACGTTGGCTGCCGACCCGCTGGCTGCTGTGGCCGACGGCCAGGTGGTGCAGGTGGTGGTGCCGGAAATCACCTCCGGCGACAGCAGCTCGTGATAAAGGGGCGCCCATGCTTTTGAGCTTTTTGTTAAGCTTGGCACTGGCCGGTCAAGGGCATGCAGGAGCGCTTGCCTTCCTGCCTGGCGCTTTAGCCCATGGACAAAACCCATTTGGTGTCATGCTCCCCTCGCAGTTGGTGCGCTCCCCTGGGGGTATTTCCGTTGCCAAAACCCTGGGTGCCGTTTCCCTGCGCCCTACTTCGGTTTTTCTGGAGCAGTGGGACGGGACATGCCGGGAGTGCGACCTTGCCTTGGAAGCCGGTTTGCAGCTGGTTCTCACCGTGCGCCACAGTGGCCCGTTGCCCACCGCCCCACCCCGTGACCTGGGAGCTTACCAACGCACCCTAGGCCAGGTGCTGGACACATACCGTCCTTTGGTGCTGGCGGTGGAAAACGAGGAGAACTCGGCGCTGTTTTATACCGGCACGCCGGAGGAATACGCTGCCGAGTTGCAAGCTGCCTGCCAAGTGGCGCATGAGCGGGGTATCCCGTGCACCAACGGTGGGCTGGTGAGCATGCTGGTAGCGCTGTTGGTTTACGATCACTACCGCACCGGTGGGCAACTGGCTGAGGCCGAGGATTTTGCGGCGCGAGCTTTCACGCCCGAGGAGCGGCAGCAGTTGGATTCCCGGCAGGCCCAGGAACAGCTGCAAAAGGGCAAGGCCCTGCTTGCCAGCTACCGCGCCGCGGGGGCAGACTACGTGAACTTCCATTGGTACATTGCCGATCCCCGCGCTTTTGCGGAGGCGGTGGCTTTTCTCAAGGCGCAGACGGGCCTGCCGGTGATCACCAACGAGGTGGGGCAGACCACCGATGATCCCAACCAAACCACGGCCGTCATGGGCAAGATCGTGGAGCTGGGCATCCCGATTGCGGTGTGGTTCGGCATGGATGGGCCAAAAGCGCGGGGGTTGGTGGATGTGGACGGGAGCTTACGGCCCACGGGGGAGGCCTTCCGCCAGTTCATCGCGCAAAACTTTGGAGAAGAAAGGCGCCGTCCCCGCCGCCGGCTCACCCC
>NZ_JMFG01000020.1:146748-280121 GCF_000687145.1 Thermoanaerobaculum aquaticum | reverse complement strand
CGAGCGGCCCCCCGCGTCAGATGTGGGGCCGCCGCTCCGCGGCGGCTAAAAGGAGAAACGACCCGCGACGGAGCGCGGGTCCCACATTTTTCTACGCAGGGCCGGCGCTCCTGCGCCGGCTAAGAAAAAAAGCCCGTGCGCGTCGTTGCCCGATCTTGCGGTGCGCTTGGCCGGGCCAATGTGAAGGCTTGGCCTTCCGAGGCGCGGTTGGTACGATACGGGCAATGAGGCACGCGTGGCTTGTGGTTCTGGTGGGGACAGCGGTGGCCGTGGCCGGCGAGCCGTCGGCGCTGGAACACCGGCTCTGGCTTTTGGGCAAGGTGCGACCGGGGCAGGTGGAGCAGGCGAGGCAGGTGGGGGTGGATGCCCTGGTGGTGCCGTTGGCGGAAGCGGAAGCCCGGGGCGGGGAGCTTTCGGTCAGGCTCACCCTTCCCCCCGATCCCGGGCTTTTACACGGCTTGCCGGTGTGGGCGGCGGTGTGGGTCAGCGGGGAGGAGGTGAAGAAAGAGGCGGCGGAAGGCTTCTGGAACCAGCTGGGCCCGGCCATCCGCGGGCTTGGGATGCCGGTGAAGGGCTTGGTTCTGGCCACCCGCGCCCTGCCTCCCGGCTTGTTGTCCCTGGCTTCCGAGCTTTCCCGCCTGGCGCAAATGCCGGTGGAGGTGGGTGCTCCAGCCCAGGATCTGCTGCAACAGGTCAAAAACGAGTCGCCGAAAGGGGTTGGTTTGGTGGCCTTTGCCCTGGGCAACCTTTCGGCTTTGGGCTTCCCTCACGTGACTCCCCAGGACGCCGCCGAGCTTTTGGCAGCGGTGGATGAGCTGGGGCCTTCCTTCCGCGGGGCGGTGGTGGTGGCCAACCGCGTGGCTCCAGCCCTCCCCGAAGGCCAAAACCCCTGGGAGCTGGTACAAGGGATGGACTACCAGCCCACGGGGGAAGGGGATGTGCTGCTGGCCAGAAGCACTGTGTCTGCATCCGGAGCGAGCCTTCCCGCCGGGACCAACGTAACCTTGCTGGCGTACGACGCGGCCCGCTTGCAGCGGGATTTGGGCTTGCTGCTGCGGCCGGTGCGGCAAAGGCTTCTCGGTTGGGACAGCGTGGGGGAGCTTCCCCCCGCACCGGCTTTGGGGTTTACCTGGGAAGCGTTCGTGGCGTTCCTCTCCGGAGAGGGCCCAGCCCCCCGGCCGGTGGTTAAGATCCAGTGGGAGTCCCCCACTACCCTCAAGGTGAGCCTGCAAAACCCCACGCCCTTTGCCAGCGCCTTTGCCACCACCGGCAACTTCTTGGACCTCACCTTTTCCGGCACCGAAGTGCGGGACGTGACGCTTTTGGCCGGCTCAGGTGCCGACTTCGGTAAGCTCGCCCCCGGCTTCGTCCGAGCGCCCCGCGGCGCTGCCTCGGTGGTGCGTTTGTACCTCAAGGTGGTGCCCCCGCAAAGCACGGTGGACGTGGCCACCGTGAGCTTCCTTTCTCGGCCCAAAGAAATTGGGGCGAGGTGTACGGTGCGTTTGGGTGACGGTCGGGAGGCAGGTGGGCCGGTGCCTACGCAGCAGGGGAAGTAGCAAGCAGCTGCAGGACCGCCTCGCAGGCCGTTTTAGCCTGTAACAGCAGGTGATCCCCCACCGCCCAAAGGCTTACGGTTTCCCCCCGGGTGGCCAGAACCCAGGCAATGGCTTGGTCCTGGCCGGCGCCCTGGGAGGGGGTGAGGGGCTTGCGCCCCCGGTGGGGCACGAAGCCTGCTTCCGTGAGCAGCTCCCGCACCTGCGCTTCCCGAGCCGGACTGGCTAAAGTCACCGTGGCGTGCGCCGCATGGGCATGGAAAACGCCCGCAAAGATCGAGTGGAAGCCCATCTCCACCTGCGGAAACATGGCCGCTAGCTGGCTTTCCAGGCGGCCAAAGTCACGCTCCGGGTAGGGAAAGGCATCAAAGGCCATGACCGTGGGCAGCACCCGGGTTTTGGGCTTTTCCCCGGAAAGCCGGGCCACCGCTTGCGCGGCCAGTTCGTCCACGGCCTCTCCCCCTAAGGTGGAAACCGGCGAGAGCACCGAGAAAAACGCCCGACGGGGGTTCAGCGGGGCCAGCGCCCGCAACACCATGGCCGGCAGGATCAGCGCCGGGTCAGGAAACAGCAGGCGGTTTTCACCGGCCAGCGGCCAAAAGGCCGGAGGTCCCGGGAGCACCCCAGGGCGGGAGAGATCCACGCAGGGGATTTCGGGATGAGCGGTCAAAAAATCGGCAAGCTTTTGCCCCAAGCTCTTGGCGGGGTTATCGGTAATCACCACCAGCCCCGCGTCTTCCAGCTCGCCTACATCGGTGAGGGGGGCCACCACTGCGGCTTCACCTCCCACCTCCACGATCAGGTGATCCCCGGAGGCCTGGGAGTGAAAGTACTGGCGGGAAACCTCCGGCGCCTGGGCGGCCAGGCGGGGGACCAGCTCGTCCCCCACAAGCGAGGTGGGATCCAGGATGGTGACCTTAGCTGCCTTCGCCAACGGAAACCTCCTTGGGTGGGGAAGCCGTGCGCTCCCGGCGCAGGCGGTGGAGGAGCCAACCCACAGGCCCCGAAAGCAGGTAAATGCCCAGCATCACGCCCATGGCCGGCAGCGGCGAAAAAGCCACAAGCGAAAGCACCGCGGCAATGAAGAAAAAGGCCTTGGCGGGCCATCGCTGGCGCAAATCCAGGTCCTTAAAGGAGCGGTAGCGGATCGTGGAAACCATGAGCAGGGCCACCGTCAAAACGAAAAGGCAAACCAGAAGGCTTCCCGTGGGGGTGAGCACCGGCTCCGGAGCAATGAGCACCAAAAGCGTCACCGCGCCCGCTCCCCCGGGGATGGGCAAGCCCACGAAGTAGCGCCGATCCCCATGGTCAGCGCGCACGTTGAAGCGCGCCAGGCGCACAGAACCCGCCACCACGAACAAAAACGCCGCCACCCACCCCAGCCGCCCCATCCCCGAAAGCCCCCATTGAAACGCCAGCACCGCCGGCGCCACCCCAAAGCTCACCACATCGGCCAGAGAGTCGTACTCCTTGCCAAACTCCGAGGTGGACTTGGTGAGCCGGGCAATGCGGCCGTCCAAGCCGTCGAGAATGCCCGCAAGGAAGATGAGCCAGCCCGCCTGCTCCAGCCTGCCACCGATGGAGTGGAGGATGGAGGCAAATCCGGCCAGCATGTTGCCAACGGTAAAAAGCGAGGGGAGCAGGAAGATGCCCCGGCGGAACGACTCGCGGCTGGGCCTTTTCGGGCGGCGAAGCCTCATGCCTGCGGCCCTTCCCCGAAGCTTGCCACCGGCGTTTCACCGGCCCTGGTGCGGTCCCCCACCTTCACCAGGATCCGGGCGTGGGCCGGGAGGTAAAGCTCTACCCGCGAGGAAAACTTGATGATCCCCACCGGCTGCCCGCGCTCCAGCTGCATCCCCGGGGTCACCTCGCAAACCACCCGGCGGGCTAAAGCCCCGGCAATTTGCCGGTAGGCGACCGGTCCGAAGGCCGTTTGCAGCAGGACAAAGGCGTGCTCGTTGAGCTCGCTGGCCTTGGGCCGGTAGGCCGGCCACTTCTTCCCCTTGCGCCAGTACGCTTCTACCACGTTTCCGGCCGCCGGTGCCCGGTTCACGTGAACGTTGGCTGGGGACATAAAAATGGCCACGGATTGGGCAAGCCCCTTGCTTTTAACCCACTCCGGACACTCCCCCACCGCCACCACCCGCCCGTCGGCGGGGGACACCACCACCTCCGGTGGGCTTGCGGAGTGCCGTTCGGGGTGTCGGAAAAACGCGGCAAAGCCCAGCATCAGCACGAGGAAAACCGCAGAAAGCCAGGGGTAACCGAAGAGGAAGCTCCCTAGGGCTGCAAGGGCAGTCCACGCCAAATACGGAATTCCTGCGCGGTGAAGCCGCATCATCGGAGATCAGGCCGGGCGAGCCTTGGCGCGTATGAGGGCTTCCATTTTGTCCTTAAGCTGCAGCTTTTCCTTTTTGAGCCTTTTTTCCTCTTGCTCTTCCTCGGCGGTGAGGAAGGTCTTGCGGGAAAGCTCCTGGAGCCGGCGCTCCTTCGCCTGGTGTGCTTCGTAAAGCTCCCTGAACTCCGGGTCTTCCTGAGCCAACTTGGCGCGGAGCTCCTCCGTGTAGCTCATGCTCACCTCCCGCTCGCCCCATGAGCAAGCATCACCTTGATGCTAACACGAAGTGCCGGAAACTAAAATGCCCCTGTGGAAGCCCAGCCCACCTTTGCCTGTGACGCCATGCTGGGGAGCCTCGCCCGCTGGCTGCGCTTCGCCGGCTTTGACACCTTTTACGACCCCAAGCTGGAAGATGCGCAGCTGGCCGCCTTGGCCCGCACCCAGGGCCGCTGGCTTTTAACCTGCGACCGGCGCTTGGCAGCCAAAGCCGGCCCCCGGGTGCTTTTGCTTTCCGGAGCCACGGTGGCGCAGCAGGTGGCGGAGCTGCAATCGCGGCTTGCCCTTTCCGTGGATGAAACGCGGTTTTTCACCCGCTGCTCTGCCTGCAACGGCGAGGTGGTGCCGGTGGAGCGGGAAGAGGTGCTGCACCTCGTGCCCCCCTACGTGGCCACCCACGCCCCGCGCTTTTCCCGTTGCACTTCCTGCGGCAAGGTGTACTGGCCCGGCACCCACGAACCCCGCATCCGCCGCACGCTGCAGAAGCTGTTCCTTGGCTTAGCGACAGATTAAGGGTTTTTGTCCCATTTTTTTGCGAAGCGAGCAATGCACCGGCGCCTCCAGGGCAGCTCTTATGCCCCGCTGGTTTTTCACGAAGTGCGCAGTACTGCTGCCAGGCAGGAGCCGCCGGCGGCCACGGCGGTGACCAGGGCGGTGTGGGGCTTGCGAGAAACCTCGGCCACCGAGGGGAAACCGTGAGCTCGCAGGTGGGCCGGTGCTGGCCATTGGGGTGCCACCTCCCCGGAAAGCACTAAAGTGGCGGCCAGCACCCGCAAGGCCGAAGCAAAGCCGCCTTCCCCCAAGCGTTCGGCTAGGCCTCCCAGCACCGCCGGGCGGTGGGAGCCGAAAAGCGCTAAAAGCGCCGATTCCTCCAGCTGGCTCAGGGCCGGGGAGCCGTTGGCCAGGCTCACCACCAGGTCCACCTGCGGCGGGGCAAGCCCGGCTTGGGCTAACGCCTTCTGGCACGCCCCAATCAGCCCGTGCGGGTCCTCCGGGTAGCAATGAGGCAAGATGGGAGACGCTGCGGCCCCGCTTCCGACGATGCCCACCGGGCCTCCGTCGCGGGAAAGCAAAAGCACCGCAGCCCCTTCGCCCAAAAGGAAACCCTCCCGACCGGGCTGGCGGAGGGCCTTTAGCCGATCGAAGCATTCGGCGTTGAGCCATTGGGCTTCGTCAACGCCGCCGGCGAGCATGGCCTGCGCCCGGCCGGTCGCCACCAAGCGGGAGGCCTCCAGGATGGCCCGCAAACCGGAGGCTTGCTTTTCAAAAAACGTGAGGTTAGGGCCGCCCAGCTTTTCTAGGATCCCCAGCTGGCTGGCGGCGGCGTTGGCCACGCTGTTGGGAAAGTGCATGGGCGGGGCTTCTTCGGGACCCACGGTAAACACGGCTTTGAGGATTTCGACCAGTGCATCCGTCCCGGCGTTCCAGGTGCCGGCGCACACCCCCACCTGCTCCCGGGGCCAGGGAAGCTCGGCTCCAACATTTGCCAGGGCTTCCTTGGCGGCCACCGCCAAAAGGCGAGAAGGACGGTCCAGACGGCGAGCCACCAGGGGCGGCAAGATGCCTTTGGTGTCAAAACCCGCACAGGTGACCACCGGAAGGGGAGGGCCATCGGGGCGGGCAAGCCCCAGGGGCGCGTGGAAGTCGGGGTGTTCTAAAGCTTTTTTGAGGGCATCAAGGCCCATGCCGGCACCGCTCACCACGCCCAGGGCGCTTATCCCCACCATCACGCCCTCCCTAGCACCAAAACTGCCGAGTTCCCGCCAAAGGCAAAGGACGAGGAAAGGGCTACCTCTACCTGTTGTTGGCGCGCTGTCCCCGGAATGGGGTCCAGGGGGCAGGCGGGATCGGGTTCCTGGAAGTTGGCGGTGGGGGGCAGCAAACCCCGATTCAGGGCCAAGACGGTAATGGCCGCTTCAATGCCGCCAGCGGCGCACAAGCAGTGACCCACCGCGCCTTTTACCGAGGAAACCGGTATTTTTGCCAGGCGATCGCCAAAAACCTGCAAATAGGCAGCACACTCTGCCGGGTCGTTTTGCTCGGTGCCGGTGCCGTGGGCGTTGATGTAGCCCACGTCTTCGGGAGCGAGCTGAGCGGCGTCCAAGGCCGCCCGTACGGTGCGGGCCCAGGCGGTGCCGGTGGGCTCCGGTTGCGTCATGTGGAAGGCGTCGTTGGTAACACCGTAGCCCAGGATGCGGGCAAGGGGTTTAGCACCACGGCGTCGGGCGTGGGTTTCATCTTCCAGGATCAAAACCGCTGCCCCTTCCCCCAGGGAAAGTCCCTGGCGGCGGCGATCGAAGGGCTTGGCGGGCTCGGGATCCACCGCCCGCAGCGAGTTGAAGCCGGCAAAGGTGAGCCGACAGAGGGCGTCCGCGCCCCCCGCCACCACCACATCAGCTTCCCCGGCGGCCACCCGCGCTGCCCCCACCCCCACGGCCAGGGTGGAAGAAGAGCAGGCGGTGGTGATGGTGAGGCGCTCACCGGAAAGCCCCCAGGCCAGCGCCACCCGATCGGCCACCACGTCCTGGGGGACCTCCAGGAACTCCGTAAGCCCCCGGGCTTTGGGTCCTTTTCTCAGGCGGTGGGCAAAAAAGCCTTCGGCTTCAAAGAGACCTGCAGCTCCGCCACCAAAGACCACCGGCCACGAAGCCCCGAAAGATGGGTGCAGATCCGCCTGGCGGAGGGCTTCCTGGGCCGCCGCGAGGGCCATGAGGCTGGCTCGGGACGCATGGCGGCGCGCTTTTTCGGGAATGCCCGAAAGCTCCAGGCTGACCACGTCCACCTGCGCGGCCATCTGGCTGCGATAGCCGGTGGCATCGAACAGCGTCAGGGGCCGGACGCCGGTAGCTCCGGAAAGCAAGGCTTGCCATGTGCTTTCCCGGTTCTTTCCCAACGCTGTGACCAGACCTACACCGGTGACCACCACCGAAGCCATGGTGGGCAAGTATACTCGGCTTAATACCCGTCCCCGTCCAGGATGTTGCCCAGGGGGCCAAGGACCGAGCCTTCTTCCCGCCGCCTTCCTGGCAGTGTGGCCTGCAGCATCCTCCCCGCCAGGCGGGAGAACGGCAGGGACTGCAGCCAGACTCGGCCTGGTCCCCGGAGGTTGGCAAAGAAAACCCCCTCCCCGCCAAACAGCATGGACTTCACCCCGCCGACGGTTTGGATGTCGAAATCCACGGTGGGCTCGAAGGCCACCACGCAGCCGGTGTCCACGTGCAGGCTTTCGCCGGGGGCCAGGTGGCGTTCCACCACCGTGCCGCCGGCGTGCACAAAGGCTAGGCCATCGCCTTCCAGCTTTTCCATGATGAAGCCCTCACCACCAAAAAGGCCGGTGAGAATTTTCCTCTGGAAGAAAATGCCAATGGAAACCCCGCGGGCGGCCGCCAAGAAGGAGTCCTTCTGGCACACCAGCTGGCCTCCCACATCGGGGAGGTTGATGGGCAAGATGGTGCCGGGATAGGGCGCAGCAAAGGCCACCCGCGCCTTTCCTGTTCCTTTGTTGGTGAAAAGCGTAATGAACAGGCTTTCGCCGGTGAGCAAGCGTTTGCCAGCGGAAAGCAGCTTGTCCATGAGACCGCTTTCCCTGGACGCATCGCCAAAGACCGTTTCCATGACCACCGCCGGGTCCTTGTACATCATGGCCCCGGCTTCGGCAATGGCCGACTCCCCGGGGTCCAGCTCCACCTCCACAAACTGCATTTCCTGCCCCACAATGCGGTAGTCAATTTCATCGGCGCGGGCGGTTCTGGGAGCGGGGGGTGGTACCGGGGCAGCACCGGGGTTGAGCTCCGGGAGCGAGCGAATGGGCACCCAGTCCGGAAGCCCTTCCCGCCAGGCGAAGCCTTGGGGGTTGGCTGCCGCTTGCGCCCGGGCGGCGGCGTCGTCCAGGGGCCCCATGCGGTTGGAACCGTAAAGGAAGTACCAGTTGGCCATAAGTCCTCCTCGGGGGGATTTTAACCGCCCGGAAGTCCCGGCATGGCGGTGGGCGTCAACCTGGGCTAGACTGGGGCGCCCGCAGGGGCAGGAGGACACTGTGGAGAGGATCGCCCGAATCCAAGCGGAGCTTGCCAAAGCCGGTATTGACGGCTGGCTTTTCTTCGACTTCCACAATCGGGACCCCATTTCTTACCGCATTTTGGGTTTGGAGTTTGGCAAGTTCACCTCCCGCCGCTGGTTTTACCTGGTACCCAAAAGCGGCCCGCCGGTGAAGCTGGTTTCGGCAGTGGAGGCGGGCAAGCTGGATGCTCTCCCTGGAGAAAAGCGGGTGTACCGCTCCTGGCGCGAGCTTTTGGACCACCTGCGGGGCATGCTGGACGGCCTGTCCACGGTGGCCATGCAGTACTCCCCCCGGGGGGACGTCCCTTACGTTTCCATCGTGGATGCCGGCACCGTGGAGCTGGTGCGGGCCGCCGGCGTGGAGGTGGTTTCCTCGGCCCCTCTGGTGCAGGTTTTCGAGGCGGTTTTAACCCCCGAGCAGCTGGAAAGCCACGTGAAAGCCGGCGAGAAGATCCACCGCATCAAGGACGAAGCGTTTGCCCTGGTGAGCCAAAAGGTGCGGGGCGGGCACGTTATCACCGCTTACGACGTGCAGCAGTTCATCGTTCGCCGCTTTGAAGAAGAAGGGCTCACCTGCCAGGGGGAGTACCCCATTGTGGGCACCAACGAACAACCCGCCGATCCGCACTTCGAGCCGACCCCGGAAAACGCCCGCCCCATCAAGCTGGGCGACACGCTGCTTGTGGACCTTTGGGCCAAGCTCAAAGAACCCAACGCGGTTTTTTACGACATCACCTGGTGTGCCTTTGTGGGGGAAAACCCTCCGGCCAAGTACAGCGAGATCTTCCGCCTCGCCTGCCAGGCTCGCGATGCGGCGCTGGCGTTGGTACAGGAGCGCTTTGCCCAGGGTCAGCCACTTGCCGGTTACGAGGTGGACGATGCTGCCCGCCAGGTCATCGAAAAGGCCGGCTACGGCCCGTACTTCGTGCACCGGACCGGCCACAACATCGGCACCGAAGTGCACGGCAACGGCGCCAACCTGGACAACCTGGAAACCCGGGACAACCGCCTGCTGGTTCCCGGCCTGTGCTTTTCTATTGAGCCAGGCATTTACCTCCCTGGGGAAATGGCGGTGCGCACCGAAATCAACGTGTTCATCACCCACGACGGCAAGCCTCAGGTGTACGGACCCATCCAAAAGGAGCTGGTGCTCCTCTAGGAGTTTGCGCTAGCGCAAAGTTCGTTGCAAAAACCTCTCCGATGATGAAACCGGGGAAGCTCCTACGGGCTTTTCCCGGAAAGGAGGGGGTATGAGCGAAAAGCTCGCCAAGTTCATCTTTTGGGGCGGCACGCTTTCCTCCCTGGCCCTGTTCCTGGCCCTCACGGTGGACACGCATCGGCAGTTCGATGCGCTCACCCACGCCGATCGGCTGGACGAGCAGGTGGTAGCGGGGAAGCGAGCCTTTGAAAAGTACAACTGCAACGACTGCCACACGATTTTGGGGTTTGGAGGGTACTACGCGCCGGACCTCACCCGGGCCTACACCCGTCTGGGAGAAGACGCCATTGCCCGGAGGCTTACCGCACCGGACGTGGCGTTTGCCGATTCCTTCCGCAAGATGCCCAAGCAAAACTTAAGCCAGCAAGAAATTGCCGACATCGTGGCCTACTTGAAATGGGTTTCGGAAATCGAAAACCACGACTGGCCCCCTCAGGACTCCACCAAGCGCTGGAAGCGGAGCACCGAAAACCTTCTGGCTTCCGCCACGCTTTCCCCGGGAGCTGCGCTTGTTAAGCAAGAGGACTGCTTGGCGTGCCACAAGCTCGGCGATGCCGGTACGGCCAAGGGTCCCCGCTTTGAGTGGATTGGAGCTCGACGTTCGGCCGACTGGATTGCGAGCTTTCTGGAAAACCCGGAAAAACAGGCCCCAGGTGCCGCTATGCCCGCCTACTCGCACCTCTCCCCCGAGCAACGCCGGCTCGTGGGTGAGTTCATCGTGAGCTTGGCGGCCAGTCACGGGAGGTGAGCCATGACCCATAAGAGCCAATCGGTTGCGTACCCCTACTTTGTGGTTTCCCTTTTGCTTTTCGGGCTGCAGGTGCTCATGGGCCTTTGGTTGGCCACCAACTACTTCACCACCATCCCCCAATCCATCGTTGACGCCTTCCCGTTTTCCACAGCCCGGGCTTTCCACACCAACCTGCTGGTGTTGTGGCTGCTTTTGGGCTTTATGGGAGCCACGTACTACCTGGTCCCTGAGGAAACCAACTCGGAGCTTTACTCGCCCAAGCTAGCTCTGGTGCAGCTGGGGCTTTTAGCGGTGACCGGGGTGGTGGCGCTGGTGGGTTTTGTGTTTGGCTGGACCCAGGGCCGCCCGCTTTTGGAAATCCCGCGGCCCCTGGATTTCCTGGTGGTCATTGGCGCGCTCATGTTCCTTTTCAACGTGGGCATGACCATCATTAAGGCCAAGCGCTGGACCATGACCCAGGGCTCGCTTTTGGCCGGTTTGTTCTTCCTGGCCATCCTTTACCTCTTTGGGATACCCTTCTACCGCAACCTCTCGGTGGACTGGTACTACTGGTGGTGGGTGGTGCACCTTTGGGTGGAAGGGGCCTGGGAGCTCATTGCTGCCGCCATGACGGCTTACATGCTCATGAAGCTTACCGGTGTGGAGCGCAAAGTCGTGGAGAAATGGCTGTACGTGGAATTGGGCCTCTTCCTGTTTACTGGCATTGCCGGCACCGGCCATCACTACTACTGGCTGGGGGCACCTAAGTACTGGCTGGCGGTGGGTGGCATTTTCTCGGCGCTGGAGCCTTTCCCCATTTTGCTCATGGTTTACGACACCTGGCGGGATATCAAGCACCGCAAGGAGCCCATGAGGCCCAAGCTCACCTGGGTGTACCTGGTGGGCGGTGTGATCTTGCACTTCGTGGGGGCGGGGCTTTTCGGCTTTGCCCACACCTTGCCGCAAATCAACTACTACACCCACGGCTCGCAGGTAACGGTTTCCCACGGGCATTTGGCCTTTTACGGCGCTTACGTGCTGTTGAACCTCACCTTTTACTACTTTGCCATCCCGCGCATTAAGGGCTTTCCTGGTTTTGAGTACGACGAAAAAACCGGCCACACCGGCTTTTGGCTCACCGCCTTGGGCGTTTTGGGCATGAGCCTGGCTTTTGCAGTGGCTGGCGTCCTGCAAACCTACCTGGAGCGCGTCCAGGGGCAGCCCTACATGCTCGCCGCGCAGCCCATTCGCTTCTGGATGTTCATCGCCTTTGTCCACGGCCTTGTGGTGGTAGCCGGCGTCTTCCTCACCATCAAGCACCTGCTCACCTTGAAGCCCGCACCAAGCCCCGCTTCTGCCTAGCTTCAACGGAATCGCACGCAGCAAGCCCCCAGGGCTCACTCTTGGGGGCTTTGCTTTTTTGCCGCTGCTCTTGCATTTTTCTTTCCGAATTTCCGCCTGGGGGACCGCCGCGAAAAATGTGGGGCCGGCGCTCCGCGCCGGCTGACAGCAAAACGACCTGCGAAGGAGCGCAGAACCCGCAGTTTGTTTTTCAACCCGCGACGGACCGCGCGCCACCTTCACTCTTGTGCTGGTTACAATCAGCTGTTTGGCAGGCAGGAGGTGGTCATGCTGACCATGAAAAAATTGCGACAGATCGTGGAACAATCGGATACCCCAGCGGGGAGAGCCTTTGATTGGACGGTGCAAGCGCTGGTGCTGGTTTCTTTGGTTTCCTTTTCTGTGGAAACCTTGCCCAATCTGCCACCGGCGTGGCAAGAGTTTCTGAGCGCTGTGGAAACCATCACCGTGGGGCTTTTCACACTCGAGTACCTGCTGCGTGTTTTGGTGGCGGAAAGGAAAACAAGGTACATCTTCAGCTTTTTCGGCCTGGTGGATCTCATTGCCATTGCTCCCTTTTATTTGTCCACCGGCCTGGATTTGCGCGCGTTGCGGGCGGTGCGGTTTTTGCGGGTTTTCCGCCTGCTGAAGCTCGCTCGCTACGGGCAAGCAATGGAGAGAATGCGCCGTGCCTTTCTTTTGGTGCGGGAAGAGCTGGTGCTGTTCTTTGTCGCTGCTTCGATTTTTCTTTACATTTCCGCTGTGGGTATTTACTTCTTTGAGCACGAAGCCCAGCCGGAGCGTTTCGCCTCGGTATTTGATGGGCTTTGGTGGGCGGCGGTGACGCTCACCACGGTGGGTTACGGCGATGTGTATCCGGTGACCTTCGGCGGCAGGTTTTTTACGGTTTGCATCTTGCTGCTGGGTTTGGGGATCGTGGCCGTTCCCACCGGCCTTTTTGCCTCCGCCTTGTCCCGCGTGCGGCAGGGGGAAGAATCGCGAAAAACGCCGCTCTCGTAGGTCGCAGCTGCTACGGCGTTTGGCGCTGGGTGGGCGGCGGGACCGCAGCCGAAGAAGGATCGCCACCACTTTTGTTTGCCCCTAAACCCTTCGCGTCCCACTGGCCACGCTTTTCACCGGCTTTTCCCGGCCTGCAACAAGCGGGCGGAGTTGCCGAGGATGCCAAGGTCCGGCAGGGATTGGGCAGCAGCAGCGACGGTGGGTGGGAGAAGGCCGAGGGCGGCCAGGGAAAGACCGGCCAGGTTGTAAAGCGCAGTGAAGAGGAGGTTGCCCAAAACCACGCCCATGGTATGGCGGGCGAGGCGGAAGGCTTCGGGGACCAGGGTCCAGTCTTCGCGCATGAGGGCCAGGTGCGCCGCTTCCAAAGCCACGTCGGTGCCCGCTGCCCCCATGGCAATGCCCACGTTGGCCTGCGCCAAGGCGGGGGCGTCGTTGACGCCATCGCCGATCATCACCACCCTGTGCCCTTGCCTTTGGTACTCCTTGACGATGCGGATCTTGTCCTCGGGCAAGAGGTTGGCCCGGAAGCGCACACCAAGCTCTTCGGCCAAACGGGCAGCGGTTTGCGGGTTGTCCCCGGTGAGAAGCTCCACCTGTTCGATCCCTAAGGCTTTGAGCTGGGCAAGCGCCTGGGGCACTTCCGGCCGCAGGGTGTCGGCGGCAGCCAAAATCCCCACCGCTTGACCATCCACAACCACCAAAAGCAGCGTTTTGCCCGAAGCTTGGAGCTGCTGCAGGGCGGGCAAGTTTTGCGCTTCAGGGGCAAGTCTGGGGCTTCCCACCACCACCTGGTGGCCGTTGACCTGCGCTTGGACGCCTAAGCCGGGGATAGGGGTGAAAGTCTGGGGCTCAAGGAGCGAAAGCCCTTGGGCGGCTGCCGCGGCCCGCACCGCTTCCGCCAACGGGTGCTCGGAGTAGCGCTCCGCCGAGGCGGCCAGGCGCAAGATTTCAGCGGCGGGAAGGTTGTTAAGGGGAACCACATCGGTAATTTGCGGGCGTCCTAAGGTGAGGGTGCCGGTTTTGTCCACCAACAGCACATCGGCGCGGGCCAGCTCCTCCAGGTACTTGCCGCCCTTAATGAGCAAGCCGCGCCTGGCGGCAGCGCCAATGGAGGCCAGCATGGCCACCGGGGTGGCCAGGGCAAAGGAGCAGGAGCAAGCCACCACCAACACCGCGGCCGCAGCCAGAGGGTTGCGGCTCAAAAGCCACGTGACCGCCGTCACCCCAGCCACCACCGGCAGGTAATAGCTGCTGAATTTGTCGGCCAGACGCTGGACTTCAGCGCGGTGGGCTTCCGCTTCTTCCACCAGCTTGATGACCCGGCCAAAGGTGGAGTCCTCCCCCACCCGGGTGGCCCTGATGCGGAGGCTTCCCAGGGTGGCCACGGTGGCGGCAAACACCTGGGAACCCGGCCCCACCTCCACCGGCATGGCCTCGCCGGTAATGGCCGCTTGGTCCACCGTGGCGTGACCGGCAACCACCTCGCCGTCCACCGGGATTCGTTCCCCGGGGCGCACGATAACGGTTTCCCCGGGTTTGACCTCACCCACCGGCACCTCCACCTCGGCGCCACTCCGCTCCACACGGGCGGTTTGGGGAGCGAGGAGAGTAAGGTCCCTCACCGCCCGGCGGGCGCTTTCGCCGGTAAAGCGCTCCACAAAATCGCCCACGCGCATGAACAGCACCACGATGGCGGCGGCCACCCATTCCCCCACGGCCAGGGCGGCAACAGCGCCCAGGGTCATGAGCGTGTGGGAGGTGACCTGACGCCTGAGTGCCGCTCGCAGCACGTTGCGAAACACCGGATAGCCGCCCACAAGCACCAGGGCCAGGCCCAGCGGGAACGGCACTGCCACATTGAGCTTTTCAAAAAGCCCCAGCCATTCCCCGGCCACCACCACCAACAGCACCAGGGCAAACACCGCGGCCAGGAGGAGCGTGAAATGGCGGGGCACCCGTTCCCGGGAGGTGGGAGCCTCCGGCATTTCCGGGACCGAATAGCCCGCACCTTCCACCGCCTGGCGGATGGCGGCGAGATCCAGCTGCTGGGGATCGCCGTGAACCACAGCTTTTTCGGCGGCCAGGAACACCTCCACCGCGGCTACGCCAGGAAGCTGGGCAATGGCTTTCTCCACATGGTGGGCACACTGGGCACAGTCCATGCCCTTGATGGGGACCTCCAGGCGGACGGTTTTAGCCATGGTTTTCCTCGAAAACCCCGTAGCGGGTGCACTGGTAAACGCCCTTGGCCACATCGGCTAAAAGCTCATCGGCCAAGCGCAACAGCTGCTCCACCCTTGGGTCGCTTAGGGCGTAAAGCACGAAGCGGCCCTGGGGCGTGGCGGTCACCAGCCCGCAATCGCGAAGGCAGGACAAGTGGTTGGAAACGTTGGGCTGGCTCAAACCGGTGATGGCCACAATTTCACCTACCGTGAGCCGCTTTCCCCGCAGCGCCTGCAGGATCGCAAGGCGCGAAGGGTCAGCAAACCCGCGAAAGAGCTTGGCCTGCAGCTGCACCGCGTTGGCCTTGGCAGCTAAGAGCATCCCCACCTCCACCTAACATCATATCACGATACGCTGATGCAATGTGCTTCGCGGCTCTGCAGCCTGGCTAACCGGCCATTTGGCTGGGAAGTTGGGGACTGGGATATGCTTGTGGGGCCATGATCGTTGTGGATGGAAGCTTGGGCGAGGGTGGGGGGCAGGTTTTGCGTACGGCGCTGGCCCTGTCGTTGGCCACCGGCGAGCCCTTTCGCATCCACCACATTCGCGCCCGCCGGCCGAAACCGGGTTTGGCGCGGCAGCACCTTACGGCGGTGCGGGCGGCGGTGGAGGTGGGGGGCGCGGAGGTGGCCGGGGCGGAGCTGGGTTCCCAGGAGCTTACCTTCCGCCCCCGGCGGGTGCGGGGGGGAACCTTCCGCTGGGACGTGGGCACTGCCGGTTCGGTCAGCCTCGTGCTGCAGGCGGTGCTGCCGGCCTTGCTTTTGGCTTCCGGTCCCAGCGAGCTGGAAATAAGCGGCGGCACCCACAACCCCCAGGCGCCGCCCTTTGATTTTTTGCAAAAGGTGCTTTTCCCCATCCTGGAGCGCATGGGGGCGCGGGTCGAAGGTGAGCTGAAAGCCTACGGTTTTTACCCGGCGGGAGGGGGACGGATCCGGGTGCGCGTGGAGCCGGCAGCCCGCTTGCGCCCGGTGGTGCTGGACCGCCGGGGGGAGGTCACAAGCCAGCGGGCGGTGGTGTTGCTTTCGCGGCTTTCCCGGACGGTGGCCCAGCGGGAGCTGGCGGTGGTGCGCTCGCAGCTGGGTTGGCCGGCGGAGGTGTGCGAGATCCGCGAGGTGGAAAGCCCCGGCCCCGGAAACGCGTTGATGCTATGGGTGGAAGGCGAGGGCTTTTGCGAGGTGGTTTCCGCCTTTGGGATGAGGGGCGTGCCCGCAGAAGAAGTAGCGGCTTCGGCCTGTAAAGCCATGAGCCGTTTTCTGCAGGCCAGGGTCCCGGTGGGGGAGCATCTGGCGGACCAGCTCTTGGTGCCCCTGGGCCTTGCCGGGGGTGGGCGTTTTCGCACCCTGCCGCTTTCCCTGCACGCCCGCACGGTCATTGAGGTCATGAAGGCTTTCCTGCCGGTGGAGGTGATGGTTTCGGCCCACCCTGACGGCAGCGAAGAGGTGGAGCTGGTGGCCGGCGGGGTGGCCTGAGGAGGTGCCCATGGTGATTGCCACGTGGAACGTGAACTCCATTCGGGCGCGGCTGCCCAGGCTTTTGTCATGGCTGGCCGCCAAAAAACCCGAGGTGCTGTGCATTCAGGAAACCAAGGTGGTGGACGAGGAGTTCCCCGTTGCGGAGTTGCAAGAGCTGGGCTACCAGGTGGCGGCCTTTGGGCAAAAGACCTACAACGGCGTGGCCATCGCCAGCCTCCTGCCTTTGCAGGACGTGCGCCGGGGTTTGCCCGGGGACGAAAGCGGGGAAGCCAGGCTCATTGCTGCTGGGGTTGGCGGCTTTACGGTGATGAGCGTGTACGTCCCCAACGGCCAGGAGGTGGGTACCGACAAGTACGCCTTCAAGCTAGCCTGGATGGAAAAGCTTCTTGCCTATTTGCAGGCCTCCTTTTTTCCGCAGGAGCCTCTCGTGGTCTGCGGCGATTTCAACGTCGCTCCGGAAGACCGTGACGTCTGGGATCCCGAGCTTTGGCGCGGCAAGATCCTCTTCTCCGACCCGGAAAAGCAAGCGTTTTTCAAGCTCTTGGGCTGGGGCCTTTTGGACTGCTTGCGCCTCCATCACCAGGAGGGAGGCCTCTACACCTGGTGGGACTACCGCCAGGGGGCGTTCCACCGCGGTTGGGGCATGCGGCTCGACCACATCCTGGCCACCAAGCCCATGGCCGATCGCTGCACAGAGGTGATCATTGACCGGGAAGCCCGCAAGGGGGAAAAGCCCTCGGACCACGCTCCGGTGCTCGCCACCTTTGACTTCCCGGCTTCCTCCTAAGGGCAGAGCAGCGACCTAGGGTTTCAACTGGGAAACCAGCTCTCTGCTCCCCTCGGGGAGGTGGAGGTGCAGGACCCGTTGGCCGGAAGCGGAAAGGGCCGCCACGTCCCCCAGGGCCTGGGCCAGGCGGAGCTGACCCAGGCTGTGGGGCTGCCCGGGGATGGGGAGATCGCCGGGGTTGGGGGCGGTGAGCACGACGCAGAAGAGCTTTTTCGGACCTCCCTTGTGCAGCTGCCCGGTGGAGTGCAGGTAACGGGGACCGAAGGTCCAGCTGACGGTGGTTTGCAGCTTCTCCTGCCAGCTTGCGGTGAGCTCATCCAGGGCCTGAGCCACTTCCGGGGTTTCCGGAAGGTACGCGCAAAACACCACCGCCTCTTCCCGGGAACAGGCTTCAAGGAACCCCGCCAAACGTTGGCCGGCTTGGGGGGTGGGTGGAAGCTCCGGCACACCCTGGGACAACGCGGCCCGCGCTTGCCTCTTGGCTTCCCCCACGTTGGGTTCGTCGAAGGGGTTCACACCCAGGAGGCAGCCCACAAGCGCGGTGGTGAGCTCCCAAAAGGCAAAGGCCTCGCCCAGGCGGTGGGCATCCACCGGCCAGGCAAGCCCCGGAAAAGGCGGCTGGGCCGTGCCCAACCCCAGGTGCAGGGTGGCGGGAAGCTGGTCAAGTCCTACCGGGCTGGGCGGGGCCACCGGCAGCAAACCCTTGCCGTCTTTACCTGTGGACTCCGCCACCAGCTGCTCCAGCCACAGGGCAAAAGGCCGGAAACGGGCCTCCGGCCAAAGCACCAGGCGACCCCAGCCGTCGCGGGAGGCGGCGGCGAGGGCGGCGGCCAGCTCCAGGGCGGGGTGGTGGGTGTGGGGGGCAAGGGTGTTGGCTGCCTGCTGGAGCAGCTCTTCGGTGGGCAAGCCCAACCACAGGGCCGGCAAGAGCCCCACCGCCGAAAGGGCGGAAAACCGCCCGCCTACGTCCACCGGGTGGGGGAGCACCGCTGCAAACTGCCGCTCCCGGCCAAGCTGCGCCAAAGGCGTTTGCGGCTCGGTGAGGGCGGCAAAGTGAGCCCCCGGCTGGGGCAAGCCGCTTTTCGTCCAGCGATCCCAGAAGATTTCCAGCAAACTGGCGGTTTCCACGGTGGTGCCGGATTTTGAAACCGACAGCACCGCGGTTTTTGCCGGGTCCAGGGACTCCAGCGCACCGTTCACCCGCACCGGGTCGGTGGTGTCCAGCAGCAGAAGCTCGCGCCCGGAGGGGCTGCCGCCCATTTCCCGAAGCACCTGCGGGGCCAGGCTGGAACCCCCCATGCCCAGAAGCACCAGGGTATCCAGGCCCCCTGCGGCCCAGCGGTTCACCAGAACTGCAAGCTGGGGCAGCTCGTGCCGGCTGCGGGCCGGGAGGTCCAGCCAACCCAGGCGCTGGGCCACGGTGGCCGCGTGGGCTTCGCCCCAAAGGCGGCAATCCCGGGCAAAAAGCCGGGGGAGGGCTTCTCGTTGCAGTTGTTCCCGCGCGGCCTCGGCTGCCGCATCGGCGGCAAAACCACCCACCGGCGCCAGCGGCGTGGGTCTGCGGGAGGCCAGGGCCGCCAGGACCCGCTGGGTCACGGCCTCGGGCGTAAACCCGAATTGGCGGAAGAGCTCGTCCCCCGGAGCCGAAGCACCAAAGCGCTCTTGAGAAACCACCAAAGCGTTGGGGCCCAAAAGGGCGTGCCAGCTCACCCCCCGGGCCGCTTCCACCGCCACCTGCAGGGCGTTTTCGGGACCTTGCACCGCTTTGCGATAGGCCGGGTCCTGGCTGGAAAAAACCTCCAGGCAGGGGGCGGAAACCGCCCGGGTGGGGACCCCCTGGGCCTGCAAGAGCTTGCGGGCACCTAAGGCAACGTGCACCTCCGAGCCGGAAGCCCAAAGCACCACCTGCGGCACGCCCCCTTCCGCTTCCTCGCGGATAAACGCCCCCCGTTCCACCGCTCCCGGAGGAGGCGGCGGCAGCACCGGCAGCTTTTGCCGGGTGAGGATGAGGGCGGTGGGGCCGTGGGTGCGGCGGAGCGCTTGGCGCCAGCAAGCCACGGTTTCGTGGGCGTCGGCCGGTCGCCAAACCTCCAGGTTGGGGATGGCCCGCAAGCTGGGGAGGTGCTCCACCGGCTGGTGGGTGGGGCCGTCTTCCCCCAGGCCAATGGAATCGTGGGTGAAGACGTAAACCACCGGCAGCTCCTGCAGGGCGGAAAGGCGCAAGGCGGGGCGCAGGTAGTCAGAAAACACCAAAAACGTGGCCACGTAGGGCCGCAAGCCCCCGTGGAGCGCCAGGCCGTTGGCCATGGCGGCCATGGCGTGCTCCCGCACGCCAAAGCGCAGGTTGCGGCCGCTGTAGGCGCCGGGGGCTACGTCGCTTTCACCGGCCAAAAGCGTGTTGTTGGAAGGGGCAAGATCGGCAGAGCCGCCCAAAAGCTCGGGGATTTTGGCGGCCAGGGCGTTGAGGGTTTTTCCCGAGGCTTCCCTGGCGGCCAGGGGCTTTTCCGGTGGGAACGAAAGCGAAAGCTCATCCCACCCCGGCGGAAGCTTGCCGGAAAGCCGGCGGGAAAGCTCAGAGGCCAGCTCCGGGAAGCGCTGCTCGTACTCCTGCCAGAGGCTCTGCCATTTTTGGTGGCAAGCCGCACGTTTCCGCGCGAGCTCCGCAAAGTGCTGGCGGATTTCCTCCGGCACAAAGAAGAGCTCCTGGTGGGGCCAGCCCAGGTTTTCCCTGGTGGCGCGGTGCTCTTCGGGGCCTAAGGGAGCCCCGTGCACCTCGGCGGTGTCCTGCTTGGTGGGGGCGCCAAAGCCAATGTGGGTGCGCACTCGGATGAGCACGGGTCGCTCTTCCTGGGAGGTGGCCTGCTCCAGGGCAGCGGCAAGGGCTTCCAGGTCGTTGCCGTCTTCCACCGCCAGGGTGAGCCAGCCGTAGGCGGAAAAGCGGGCTTCCACGTTTTCGGACCAGGCCAGCGAGGTGGGCCCTTCGATGGTGATGCGGTTGTCGTCGTACAGCACCACCAGCTTACCCAGGCGCAAATGGCCGGCGAGCGCTGCAGCCTCGTGGGAAATACCCTCCATGAGGTCGCCGTCGGAAGCCAACACAAAGGTGCGGTGGTCCACCACAGGAAAGCCGTCGCGGTTGAAACGGGCGCTCAGGTGCCTTTCCGCTAACGCCATCCCCACCGCCATGGCCAGGCCCTGGCCCAGCGGACCGGTGGTGCACTCCACTCCGGGGGTGAGGCCGTGCTCGGGGTGGCCGGGGGTTTTGGAGCCCCACTGCCGGAAGCGCTGGAGCTCCTCCAGGGGCAGGGGGTAGCCAAAAAGGTGCAGGAGCGCGTACAGCAAAGCCGAGCCGTGACCGGCGGAAAGCACGAAGCGGTCACGGTTGGGCCATCCTGGGGCTTTCGGGTCAAAGCGCAGGAAGCGGGAAAACAAAACGTAAGCCATGGGCGCGGCCCCCAGCGGCAGCCCGGGGTGTCCGGATTTGGCTTTTTCCACCTGGTCAATGGCCAGCACCCGCAGTGCTGTGACGGCAAGACGGTCGTTTTCGGAAAAACCCTCCATGCTCCCTCCGCGGCCATTGTGGCCGGAGCCGCCGGCCCCGGCAAGCCGGAAGCAGAATGGTACAATGCCGCTCCCGCCCAGGCGGGAAGAAACTTAGGAGGTGGCGGCATGAACGTCAAAGCGTTGTTCCCTGTGGCGTTTCTGGTGGCAAGCACGGCTTGGGCGCAGCAAGCGACGCCACCGGTGGCGGTGATTGACGTGCAACGGGTGGTGGAGGAGTCGGCGGCCGGCCGCGAGGCCATGGGCCGGTTGCGCAAGCTGCAGGAGGACAAAGTCGCCCAGGGGCGCAAGCTCAACGAAGAACTGGCCGGGTTGCGGCGGCAGCTGGAAACCCAAGCGGTGACCTTGTCCGAGGCCAAGATTGCCGAGCTGCGCAAGCAAATCGAAGACAAGCAGGTGGAGCTCCAGCGCTTTCAGGATGACGCCCAGCAGGAGCTGGAAGAGGCCAAGGCCAAAGAGCTGCAAAACCTGGAAAGGCAAATCATGCCGATCATTAACGAAATCGGCAAGGAAAAGAAGTTCCTTTTGATCTTCAACAAGTTCCAAGCGGGGTTGGTGTACGCCGACGATACCGTGGACATCACCGACGAGGTGCTGCGGCGTTTCAACACCAAGCTGGCTAAGTAGCGGGCCCGGGGGACTTCCGGTTCGTGAGGCTCGGCGATCTGGCGGCAAAGGTAGGCGGGGAGGTCCGCGGCGACCCTGACGTGGACATTGCCGGGGTGAAAACCCTGGAGGAAGCAGGCCCGGAGCACCTTTCCTTTTATCACAACCGCAAGTACCTGGCGGCAGCCCAGCGCTCCCAGGCGGGAGCGCTTTTGGTGCGCGACCCTTCGCCCTTTCCCGGCCGTACCTTGCTGGTGCACCCTGAGCCTTACGCGGCTCTGGCGGAAATCCTGGAGCTTTTCTACCCGCCGCTGCGGCCGCACGCCGGAGTGCACCCCACCGCGGTGGTGGCGGCCAGTGCCCAGCTGGGCGCGGAGGTGGCGGTGGGCCCTGGGGCGGTGATTGGCGAGCACGTCACCGTGGGCGACCGGGCGGTGATTGGAGCCAACTGCGTGATTGGCGATTACTCCCGCATTGGGGCGGAAACCGTGCTGCACCCGGGGGTGGTGGTGGAGCACCACTGCGAGATCGGCGCCCGCTGCATCCTCCACGCTGGCGTGGTGATCGGCTCCGACGGCTTTGGCTTTGCCACCGTGGGTGGGGTTCACCGCAAGGTCCCGCAGGTGGGGCGGGTGGTCATTGAGGACGATGTAGAGCTGGGTGCCAACGTGTGCGTGGATCGCGCCACCCTGGGGGAAACCCGCATTGGTCGCGGTACCAAGGTGGACAACCTGGTGCAAATTGGCCACAACGTGGTGATCGGTGAGGGCTGCCTGTTGGTGGCGCAAACCGGTATTGCCGGCTCCAGCAAGCTGGGGCGAGGGGTGATCCTGGCTGGGCAAGCCGGCGTCACCGGGCACGTCACCGTGGGCGATGGCGCCATCATCACCGCCAAGGCTGGGGCCATGGAGGACATCCCCGCCGGGGCGATGGTTTCCGGGATGCCGGCGCGTCCCCATCGAGAGTGGCTGGCGGCGCAAGCCAGGCTTTACCGGCTGGAAAAGCTGCTGGAGCGCCTTTCTGAGCTGGAGGCAAGGCTTGCGCGGTTGGAGGCGAAGGATGCTGGACATTAGGGCCATCATGGACATTCTGCCGCACCGCTACCCCTTCCTGTTGGTGGATCGCGTGCTGGCAATTAACGAGGACTCCATCGTTGCCTTGAAAAACGTGACCTACAACGAGCCGTTCTTCCAGGGGCACTTCCCCGGGGCGCCGGTGTTTCCTGGGGTTTTGCTGGTGGAAGCCATGGCCCAGGCGGGCGGTGTCCTCATGCTCCGGGACATCCCCGACCGCCAGCAAAAGCTCATTTACTTCACGGGCATTGATCGTTGCCGCTTCCGGCGGCCGGTGGTGCCCGGGGATCAGGTGATTTTTGAGGTGCGGGTGTTGAAAAAGCGCAGCCGCTTTGCGGTGTTGGAAGGCGTGGCGAAAGTGGATGGCGAGGTGGTGGCGGAGGCGCAGCTTTCCTCGGCCATGGTGGATCGGGGGTGAGGGCGATGGCGCGCATCCATCCCACGGCCATGGTGGATCCCCGGGCGGAGCTGGCCGATGACGTGGAAATCGGCCCTTACGTGGTGATTGACGGCGAGGTGCGGTTGGGATCCGGCTGCGTGGTGGGGCCCTTTTGCCGGCTGGAAGGGCCCACGGTGATTGCCGAAGGCAACCGCTTTACCTCCCATTGCTCCATTGGCGCCCCACCTCAGGACCTGTCCTACAGGGGCGAACCCACCCGCCTGGAAATTGGTCCGGGAAACTGGTTTCGGGAGTTTGTGACGGTGCATCGCGGCACCACCAAGGGCGGCGGCGTTACCCGCATTGGTGGATACGGCTTGTTTATGGCCGGAGCTCATGTGGCCCACGACTGTCAGGTGGGCAACCACGTGATTTTTGCCAACGGTGGCACCCTGGCCGGGCACGTGGAGGTGGGGGATTACGCCACCATCGGGGCGTTCTCCGCGGTGCACCAGTTTTGCCGCGTGGGTCCCTATGCGTTTTTAGGCGGCTTCACCGTGGCCACCAAGGACTGCTTGCCGTTCATGCGCACGGTGGGGTCGCGCCCCGCCCGCTGCTTTGGCCCCAACACCATTGGCCTGGAACGGAAGGGCTTTGCGCCGGAGCGGCGGGAAGCGCTCAAAAAAGCCTGGCGCATCCTCCACAACCCCAAGCTCACCACCAGCGAAGCGGTGGCGAAAATTGCCGCGGAGCTGGGCGACCAGCCGGATGTCGCCTTGCTCCTGGAGTTCATCCGTTCCTCTCAGCGCGGGGTGATCTTGGCCCGTGGGTAAAGCGCCTGGGCACCCACAAGCATCAACCCCGGTCAACCTGCCCCCCGGCTTGCTGCAGCCGCAAGGTACCGGTTGTCTTTTGCGGGTGAAGGTGATCCCCAAGGGGAAGAAGCTGTCGGTGGTGGGGGTGCTTGGGGATAGCTTGAAGGTTTCCCTCACCGCTGCTGCCGAACGCGGGGAAGCCAACCGTCAGCTGCAGGAGTTTTTGGCCGAGCTGTTGGGGATCCCTTCTTCCAGCGTGGTTTTGAAGGCCGGGTTGACCTCGAGAAACAAGCTGGTCTTTCTTGCCGGTGTGGACCCGGAGCGGGTCCTCCAGAGTTTACAAGCCGTGCTAGGCTGATAGCAGTGAATTGGGGTGAGACCTTGGGTGGCTGGGTCAAGCGGGGTTTGCCCTTTGTGGCCGTGGGCTTGACCTGGGCTCTGCTCAACCGCCTGGCGGGGCTTTTCGAGTTCATGCCGGGGGTAAGCTTCTTCTTCCCGGCGGCTGCAGTGACCGCCGTGGGGGCCGCGTGGGTGGGACCATGGGGGGCGCTGGCGGTTTGGATGGGGAACTTCCTCTTCCCCTGGGGCGCCGCTGTGGGCCCGGTGCGCACGGGTCTTTTTGGTTTGCCGGAAGTGCTCTTCTACCTGGTGATGGTGGCGGCCCTCAAGCAAGCGGAGGGGCAAAGCCAGCACAAACTGGTGAGGGTGGTGGGCCAGGGCGTGGTTTTGGGGACGCTGGCCAGCGCTTCTGTGGGAACCCTCCTCCTTGCGCTCCTCCCGCCTCCCAGTCTGGAAGGCTTGCCCATCCGCTTGCCCTTGGCGTTCGTTTCGTGGTGGTTTTCGGACCTCACGGCAGCCTGCACCTTAGGTCTGGCCGGCATCGTGCTGGTTCGCCCGCAAGCGGTCTTGGCCCTGGAGGAGCAGGCGCACTTTCGCACCTGGCAGCGCCCGCGGGTTTGGGCACCGGTGCTCTTTGGGGCGATGGGTGCGGCTCTGGTGGTGGGCTTGCTTACCAGCATGGCCCACGCCAAGCCCCACTGGTTTGCCCTGCTCTTCCTGCCGGCCCTGGCGGTGGCGGCGTTTCGTGGGGGTACCGGGGCTGCCCTGGTGACCAACGGGCTCATTGCCGCTTTGCACCTGTTGTTGGTGGTGGGGTTCGACCGTTCCCAGGTGCAGCGGGTGACGGTGGAGTTGGGCACCGCCTACGGCTACGTGCTGGTTTTTACGGCCATGGCCTGGCTTTTGGGTTCGCAAGCCGCAGCCAACCGCTCCTTACTGCGACAGGTTCGCCAGCAGTCGCTGGCCCTGGAAGAGGCTCTGGAGCAAATCGTTTTGCTTTTGGCCCAGGCTTTGGAAGCCAAGGAGCGGGGGAGCCGGGGCCACGCCCAGCGGGTGGCTGAGCTTTCGGTGAAGGTGGGGGAATCGCTGGGTCTTTCGTACGATGAGCTCAAGGTGCTGCGCCGGGCCGCTCTCCTCCACGATGTGGGGAAGGTGGCGGTGGGGGAAGCGGTGCTCAACCAGCCGGTGGAGCTGGAACCGGAAGGGAGGGACTTCTTGCGAAAGCAGTTGGCCCAAGGGGTGGCTTCCCTCCGGCGGGTGGAGCTCCTAGGTGACGTTATGGCGGTGGTGGAGGCGGTGAACGAACGGTGGGATGGCAAGACCACCGGTGACTACCCCGGGCGGTTGGGGCTTTCGGGGGAAGCCATTCCGCTGGCAGCCCGCATCATTGCTGCGGTGCGGGCCTACGATGCCATGACCCACCCCAAGCCGTGGCGACCGGCCCGCACCCGGGAAGAAGCGGTGGCCGAGCTCTGGCGTTGCTCGGGGAGCCAGTTTGACCCGCAGGTGGTGCGGGCGCTCACCGAAATCCTCGGCCAACGGTGGGACGTGGAGGCCGACCGCCTGGCTGGCTGACGCCTCGGGGCCTTTTGTCTTGTGCTTTTTAGAGCCTTCCCACCATGGCTTCCAGACGGGCAATGCGCTCCTCAATGGGTGGGTGGGTGGAGAACAGGCGCATGAGCCCGCCACCGGAAAGGGGGTTGGCAATCATCAAGCTGGCCGTGGCCGGCTGGGCGGTTTCCATGGGAACCCGCTCGGTTAAAGCCGCCAGCTTGCGCAGTGCGGAAGCGAGCCCCATTGGGTTGCCAGTGAGGCGGGCAGCCTTTTCATCGGCGGCGTACTCCCGGGAGCGGGAGATGGCCAGCTGAATCAAAAGCGCAGCAATGGGAGCCACGATGAGGAGGAAGATGCCGCCGAGCGCTCCGCCGTTGTCCTCGCGGTCACGCCCGCCAAACATGAGGGCGTAGCCCACCATCCGCGCCAGAACCGTAATGGCCCCGGCCAGGGTGGCGGCAATGGAAGCCGTGAGGATGTCGCGGTTTTTCACGTGGGCCAGCTCGTGGGCCAGGACCCCCGCCAGTTCCGCCCGGTTCATGGTGCGCAGGAGGCCCTCGGTGACCGCTACCGCCGCGTGTTTGGGAGAGCGGCCGGTGGCAAAGGCGTTGGGTTGCAGCTCGGGGATGACGTAAAGTCGCGGCATGGGGATGCCGGCCCGCTGGGCGAGCTCCGCCACCACCGCGTAAAGCTCGGGGGCTTCCCTTTCATCCACCGGCTGGGCATGGTGCATGGCCAAAGCGATCTTGTCGGAAAAGAAGTAGCCCACGAAGTTCATGAGGCCGGCAATACCCAAAGCCAAAATCAAGCCCTGGCGCCCGCCCAGGGCATCCCCAATGGCGAGCAAAAGCCCCGTAAGGACTCCCAACAGCAGTACGGTCTTCACAGCGTTACCCATAAAACTCCTCCGCTTCTTGTTTGCCGAACGTGCGGGTTGGGTTACGAGCGCCCGGGGACCGGTGTCGGCTGCACCCACCCCTTATCGGCGTCGGGGTTCACCTCCACCTTGCACGAGCCGGGGGTGAGCAGGATCCCCAACACAAACACCAGCAACGCCAGCCCCACCGCTGCCAGGAAGTAATCCACAAAGGAACGCCGGGCCGCACGACGCCGCACGTTTTGAGGATAGCACGGTCAGGCGCGTCAGTCGCGGGGCACGGAGATTCCGTAGCGCTCGATCTTGTCGTACAGGGTGGAGCGGGAAATGCCCAGTACTTCCGCGGCTTTCTTGAGGTTGCCGCCCACCGCTTGAATGACCCGGCGAATGTGCGCGGCTTCCAGCTCCTCCAGGGACAAAAGACCGGCATCCAGCCCCTTGTGCAGGCGAATTTCCCGGGGCAGGTGTTCGGGCCGGATCTCGTCGCCATGGGCGAGGATCATGGCGCGCTCCACCACGTTTCGCAGCTCGCGGATGTTGCCGGGCCAGGGGTAGGCCTCCAGGATGCGCACGGCATCCGGGTGGATGCCCTGGATGTGCTTTCCGAGAATGGGGTTGAGCTCGGTGATGAAGGCGGTGGCAATGGGGAGGATATCCTCCTTCCGCTCCCGCAGCGGCGGCAGCACGATTTGGAACACGTTCAAACGGTAGTAGAGGTCCTTGCGGAAGCGGCCGCTTTCCGCTTCCTCCCGCAGGTCGCGGTGGGTGGCGGCAATGATGCACACGTCCACTTGAATTTCCCGCACCCCTCCCAGGCGCCGGAAGCGGCGGTCCTCAATGGCCTTGAGGAGCTTGGACTGGACGTGGGGGTCCATGTCGGCAATTTCGTCCAGAAACACCGTGCCGCCGTGGGCCGCCTCCAATAGCCCGAGCTTGCGTTCCCGGGCGTCGGTAAAGGCCCCGCGTTCGTGACCGAAGAGCTCCGACTCCAAAAGCTGCGGCGCCAAAGCCGCGCAGTTCACATCCAAAAAGGGGGCTTCCCGCCGGCGGGAAAGGCTGTGGATGAGGCGGGCAATCATGCCTTTGCCGGTGCCCGATTCCCCCAAAAGCACCACGGAAGCGTCGGTTTCTGCCACCTTCTGGACCAGCTGCCGCACCTCGCGCATGGCTTTGGATTCCCCCACCGGGAACCGCACACCTCGCGCCTTTTCCCTGGCCATTTGGCTTTCCATTTGCCGGTGCCAGACGTGACGGGCCAGCTCTTTCTTGACCACGGCAATCACCTGCGCCGCTTCCATAGGCTTGACCAGGAAGTTCTCGGCGCCGCGCTTCATGGCTTCCACCACCGTGGCGATGTCGCTGCGGCCGGTGAGAACCACCACCGGTGCCTCCTCGCTGGCCTTGAGCCGGGCCAAAAGCTCCAGCCCGTCCATGTCGGGGAGGCCCAAGTCCAAAAGGATGAGCCCCGCTTCCTTTTGGGCCAAAAGCGCCGCCGCTTCGGCGGCTGTCCCCGCCCCCAGGGTGGGGATGCTTTCGGCTTGCAAAAGCTCTTCCAGCGACCGGCGAAGCTCAACGTCGTCTTCCACCACCAAAACCGGCAACGGCAGGGTTTGGTTCATGCTGGGCTCCCCTCAAGCCTTTCCCCGCGGGCCAACTCCCCGAGGCCGTCGGCAATGGTGGCAAAAGCGAGCACCGAAAGCGCCACCGCAAACCCCGGGAAAACCGGCAACCAAAAAGCCAAACGCCAAACCTCAAACCCCTCAGCGGCCATGCTACCCCAGGATGGGATCGGCGGGGGTACGCCAAACCCCAAGAAGCTCAGGGCCGCCTCCAGCAGGATCAAGTCGCCCAGACGCAAGGTGGCGTCGGTGGTGAGAGGGGTTAAAACGTGGGGGAACACATGGACAAAAGCCAACCGCAGGGGCTTAAGCCCAAGCCCTTTGGCGGCCAAAAACCAGGGCTGCTCCCGGCAGAGCAAGGCTTGCCCCCGCACCAAGCGGGCCACCCCCATCCACGAGAAAAAGCCCAGCATGAGCACCACGGTCCCCAGGGAGGGGCGGAGAAAAGCGCTGGCCGCCAACAGCACAAACAAAAGAGGGAGAGCCAAGGCTGCATCCACGAAGGCCATGAGCACACGGTCCAAAAAGCGAGGCCCAAGACCCGCAGCCATCCCCACCAGGGTTCCCAGGGTCACCGCCAACGCCAGGGACAGGACGCCTACGGAAAGGGAAATTTGTCCCGCCTTCACCAGCCTGGCCGCCACATCCCGGCCCAGGGCGTCGCTGCCCAACAGGTACCACCGGGGTTTCACCGAAACCACGAGATTTTCGGGCACCTTTTCCCAGCTGCTGCCGCGGCGTAAAAGGAGGCCGTCTGGCGTCCGGGCAATCTCACTGCCGGCAAGGCTTGTGCCATCCTGCAAGCTCACCACCAGCACCCTGGACAAGGGCGGCAGAAGCCCGGCCCCCCGGGGGTCCACGATGGCGTTGGGATCGGGAAGCCAAAGCGGGCCCAGCACCACCACCGCGAGCTCCAAGGCCACGACGGTCAACCCAAACCGCAGCCGGCGGGGGGCTTTGCTCATCCCCTCATCCTCTGGTCAGCCCAAGAGTAGGCCACGTCTGCCAGCCAATTTCCGGCCACCACCGCAGCGGTGACCAGGACTGTCCCTGCTTGAATGAGCGGCACATCCCGGGCGGTGACCGCCGCGTAAAAGACCTGGCCCATGCCGGGCCAGGAAAAAATCACCTCCACAACCAGTGAGCCCGACACCAAAAAGGGCAGGGAAAGCCCAAGAACCGTGATCATCGGCAAAAGGGCGTTGGGCAAGGCGTGGAGCAGCAGCGCCCGGCGCTTGCTGCAACCCCGGGCCAGGGCGGCCAGCATGTAGGCTTGGCGCTTTTCGTCCAAAAGGGAGCCCCGGAGGTAGCGGGCAACCGCGCCGCAACCGGTCAAACCCACGGTAAGAGCGGGCAAAGCCAGGTGGCGGGCGGTTTCGGCAAGGTGTCCCCAAAAGGAAAGCCCTGGCGCTTGCGGCTCGGCCATGTGCGAGGGTGGAAAAACCGGAAAGGTGTAGGCCAAAAGCCACAAAAGCACCGCAGCCACCAGGAAGGCAGGCATGGCGTACGCGGCTAAGGAGAGGCCAGAGAGCAGGCGGTCCCAAAAGCTGTGGGGTTTGTAAGCCTGCACCAGGCCCAGGGCAAGTCCTAAGGCCAGCTCCAGAAAAAGCCCCCAGGAGGCCAAAAGCGCGGTGTTGGGTAGAGCTTGCGCCAGTACCTCCCGCACCGGACGGCGGAACAAGAAAGAGTCCCCCAAATCCCCGGAAACGGCGTGGGCCAGCCAGCTTGAGTACCGCTGCCAGATGGGGCGGTCGAGGCCAAAGTGCTCGCGCAAACGCTGGCGCGCTGCCGGGGAAATCCGGGGATCGGCCATCTTGGAGGCCAGATCGCCGGGGGTGAACGCCACCAGGAAAAAGGTCCCGCTGGCCACCAGCCAAACCACGAAGATGCTTGCGGCCAGCCGGCGGATGAGGCGGGCGGTCATGGCTCGCAGTACCACTCCGGCAAGTTGAAAAACACCGAGGCGGGGTTGATGTTGGCACCTTTAATGCGGCGGAAAATCCCCACCAGCTGAACCCCCTCGTAAAGGAAGGTTACCGGCTGGTCCTCGACGATGAGCTCCTGGGCTCGGTCCCAGAAGACTTTGGCCTTATCCAGGTCGTTTTCCTCCCGGGCTTGGGCCACCAAAAGGTCCACCTCGGGGTTGGAGTAGCCAACGAAGTTGTTGCTGCCGGCGGTGGCGGATGGGGTCACCCAGAGGGAGGCCATATCCACCTTGGTGGCTTCTTCCCAGGCGCTCAGCACCGCGTCGAAGTTGCCCGCCTCCTGTCGGGCCATCATGGCGGTGAACTCCATGGGTGTGGGTTGCACCTTGACCCCCACTTTGGCGAGGTCCGCTTGGATCATCACCGCCGCTTGCGCCCGCAGAGGGTTCACCGAGGGGTAAAGGAGCTCCACGGTGAAAGCTTTGCCCTGCCAATCCCGGAAGCCATCGCCGTTGGTATCCCGCACCCCGGCCGCGTCCAGCAGCGCTGCCGCCTGGGCCGGATCGTAGGGAAGCGGCTCCAGGTTGCGGTTGGCCGCCCACATGGTGGAGGGAATGGGGCCCTTGGCCAGGCGGGCAAAGCCCCAGTACACGGTGTCCACGATGGCCTGGCGGTTGATGGCCAGGGTCAAAGCCCGCCGCACCCTTCGGTCGGAAAGCGGCGGCCGTCGGTTGTTCCAGCCGATGTACCCCCAAACCCGGGAGGGCACCTCCACCACCTCCACCTTGGGGTGGCGTTTAAGCTCTGCCGCCTCCCGGGGGGGGACCATCAACACCACATCCACGAGGCCAGCCAGGAGCTGCGAAAGCTGCTGCCCGGTGTCGGGGATGATCTTGAACACCACGCGGTCCAAGTACGGCTTTGGAGGGTCCCAGTAGGCGGGATCCCGGGCCAGGGTGAGGCTCTGCTGGGGAACGTGGGAGGCCACCCGGAAGGGGCCCGAGGTGACCAGGTGCCGGGAAAAGTCGGTGTGCGTCCACTCTTCGATGGGGATCTTCCCCCAGGCGTGGGCGGGGAGGATGTGCCCGTCGTTGGCGTCCATGAGCTGGTAGGGGTAGGTACGGGAAAAGCGGAAGCGAACCTCGGTGGGGGAAACCACCTCCACCGCTTCGATGAAGTCTTTGATTTCCTGGCCGGACCAGGGAAGCCGTGAGTCCTTTTGCACCCGGAAGGTAAACGCCACGTCTTCGGCGGTCACCGGTGTGCCATCTGACCACCGGGCGTTGGGGCGGAGGTGGAAGGTGAGCGTGCGGTTGTCCTCGGAAAAGGCCCAGGAAACCGCCAGGTTGGGGGCAAAGGAAGGGGGGTGCTGCTCGTAGTCGGGCTGTTCAATGAGCAAGGAGGGGAAAAGCAGGTCCAAGATGGCAAGCTCGGTGCTTTCGGCAAAGCCGGTGTACTCATTAAAGCTGGAAATATCCTGAGCCACAGCTATGGTGACCTGCCCTCCGTGGACCGGCTCGGTGCTGGGAGGTGAGGGCGATGGTGCTTTTTTGCTGCAGCCGGGCCCTAAGCCCAGCAAAAGGAAAAGAAGGCTTATCCATAAACGCTTACCACGGACCATCGAGCACCTTCCCCTGGCTATGGTAGCAACCTCGGCATGGGCGCGTACAATCGCGGTGTGGGACGACAGGACTTAGGTTGGAGCCGGCAGTACCTGTTTGTGGCGGCGGTTTTCGCCCTGCTTTTTGTGGTGGCGTTTGGGCTTTTTGCCCAGCTCACCATCTCCCAGCTTTCCCGCTCGTACCTGGAGGACGTGCTGCTCACCGGGCGCGCCCAAGCCGAGGAGCTGGCCAAGCAGTTTCGGGGTGAGGGTCCGCTGTACCAGGTGGTGGAGAAGAAAAAGGAAGCGCTGCAGCGGCTTTCGCTTTCCCTGGCGCGGAAGGAGGTCATCGAGTCGGTGGAGGTTTACGACGAGCGGGGAAGGCTGGTGTGGCGCACCACCACCCGCAGCGAAGGGGTTCCCGGCGGTTTCCCTGAGCCCGGGAGCGAGTTCGTGCCGTTACCCCAGGGCGAGCACGTCATGGAAAGCCAAACGTCCTACCAGATCCGTGTGCCGGTGGAGGAGCTGGCCACGGTGGTGGTTTCCATTCCCAAATCGGCCCTGGAGCAACGCATTGCCCTGTTGCGGCGACAACTGGTGGTGCGTACGGCGCTGGCCGGCGGCGCCACGCTCACCATGATGGTGCTGGCCTTCGTCTTCATTGGCCATCTCATCAAGCGCAACGCCGAACTGGAGGCCCGCCGCCTGCGGGATCGGGAGCTGGCCGCCCTTGGGGTGCTGGCGGCCAACTTGGCTCACGAGATCCGCAACCCCTTAAACGCCCTTTCCATCCACTTGGATCTGGTGGCCGAGGAAACCGGCGCCGACCCCTCGGCGGCGGAAGCCGTGGCCCTGGCCAAAAAGGAGGTTTCTCGCCTCCGCAAGCTGGTGACTGATTTTCTGCAGTACGCTCGTCCTTCACCACCGCAAAAAGAGCCGGTGGAAGTGGAGGCGTTCCTGCGGGATGTGGCTGCGCTTTTGGGTCCCGAGTGCGAGCGGGCTGGAGCCAGTCTGACGGTGGAAGCTTCCGCCGGTACGTTGCTGGTGGACCGCGGGCAAATGACCCAGGTTTTGTTGAATTTAGGGCTTAACGCTTTGCAGGCCTTACATGAGGCTGCTGTCAAGCAAATAACGCTGCGGGCCTTCCGAGATGGATCGCATTGGGTCCTGGCGGTGGAGGACAGCGGGAAGGGGATCCCACCGGAAGAGCTCCCGCGGGTGAAGGAGGCCTTTTACTCCAACCGCAAGGGCGGAACCGGCCTGGGTTTGGCCATTGCCGACCGCATTGTGGTGGCCCATGGTGGGCAGCTCATCCTGCAAAACCGGCCGCAAGGCGGGCTTTCGGCGCAGGTGCGGCTCCCGGCGGCAGCAGAAGGCGTGTACACTCTCCCTGGAGGCAAAGCATGAGGAAGCTCCTTTTTGGCATCGCGTTGTGGCTGGTATCCCCGTGGGCGTGGGCCAGTTTCCGGGCGGCGGATTTCGTGATTGTGCCGGCGGCAGCCGCTGCCCCTGGCTTGCAAAACGCCACGTGGCGTACCGATGTGGAGATCATGAACGTGGATGAGGTCCCGGTGGACGTGATGATCGTTTTCTTGCCCACCGGCAACATCAACAACACGTACTGGTTCGACAACTTCGCCTACCACCTGGGGGGCCGCAGCGAAGACGGCTTCACCAAGGTGGATCCCAAGCTCAAGGACATTCAGCCGGGGCGCAGCGTGGTTTTGGAAAACATCATCGAGGGCAACTGGGGCGCCAACAGCATGGGGGCGCTTTTAATTTGGGCCTTTAAGGCTGGCAGCTTCAAGCAAACCACACCCCCGGGAGGGGAGCCGCGGAAGATCCTGGTGTGGAGCCGCACCTACAACAAGAAAACCGCGGAGGACGGGACGGTTTCCACCTTTGGGCAATCCATTCCCGGCATCCCCTGGTACTACTACATTGACCCCCACAAGCAGCAACAGGGCCTTAACAAGGTGGTGTTTTCCGGGATTCGCGAAGATGCTTCTTTTCGTACCAACATTGGCCTAGTCAACATTTCCGACCGGCTTACCTCGTTGGAAGTGGAGCTCACCCTTTACGGTGCGGATGGCACCAAGCTCAAGGACCTGGGGGTGGTGCTTAGCCCCCTGGCCCACGAACAGTTCGATCAGGCCGTAAAAAGCGGGCTGTTCCGCTTGGAAAACGACCTTACCTTCGGCACCCTGGAAATTACTGTCAAGGCGTGGCGTTCCACCGCGGCAGAGCCCACGCCGGCGCTTTTGGCTTACGTGTCCCGGGTGGATAACGCCACCAACGACGCTGTGTATCTGGAGCAAACGTACACCAAGGAGTTCCCGTGGGATTGCGTGTTTAACGGCAACTGCTCCGCTTCTGCGGCTACGGCTTTGGGGCTGGTGCCTGCGCGGGTACGTCCCTTGGCGCCCCCGCATCCCTGAGCGGGAATAATCGGCTTGTGCCTCGTGCTAATATTCACGGGCGGTGGGCTGCCTGAGGCGGCCTCAAGAAAGGGGTGAGCAATGGCCGACAAAACCAACAAGGTGCCTTTGAACGTCCCGGGCAAGTGGTACGTGGATACCTCCTGCATTGACTGCGACGTGTGTCGCACCACGGCGCCCAATAACTTCAAAGCCAACGAGGACGAGGGCTATTCCTACGTGTACAAGCAGCCGGAAACGCCGGAGGAAGAGGCCCAGTGCCAAGAAGCCAAAGCTTCCTGTCCGGTGGAAGCCATTGGCGACGACGGCGACGAGTAAAGCTTCACCAAAAGTTAAAACCCAAAGCCGGCACCTGCCGGCTTTGTTGTTAACGAGCTTCCGGTGGAGGGATCACCCGGGCCGCCCACGCCACCACGAGTTGTGCGTCTTCCAGCGCCTTTTGGGCGTCTTCCCGGCTGTACTCGCTGGTAGGGATAAAGTCGTCATCCCCGTAAAAGGCAAACTCCCGCTCCCGCCGCAGGCGCTGGGAGATGGCGGCTAGCTCAGGCACAGCCTCTTGCACTTCAGGGGCAAAGCGATGGGTCACTTCCTTGAGAATCCCGCCCACATCGTGCCACCGCGGTGGGTCCACAGCGATGGCTCGCAGCATGCCCTTTAAGGCCAGTTCGACGATTTCCTGGGCTTCCCGCACCACATCGGAGTAGGCTTCTTCCGAAAGCAGTACCGCCAGCGCCTTGAGCCGCTTTTGCGCCTTCACCAGGTAGCTTTGGGCCAGGGTGAGGTTGGTCACAGCTCAAAAACCTCCCCCGGCCGAAAATCGGGTTTCAAATCCCAGAAGCTGGTGTTGTCGCGCACGATCCTGCGGGCCCCCAGCTTTTCTAGGCGGCCTTTGACCTCGGCCAAGAGGGTCGCCAGAAACCCGTCGCGGTCGAAAAGGATCTTGCCCTCTTCCGTCATGTCCCAAAAAAGCACCGAGCCCCTGCGGGCCTCTTCGGGGGTTTTGAAAACGGGGGCCAAGAATGTGTCCACGCCTTTTCTTTTGGCTTCACCCAAGGCCGGGGCCAGACGTCGTTCCACCTCTCCAAACTCCCGCACCCTTGCCCCCCGACCCGGGGGAAGCTCTTCGGCCACGATGAGAAAGTCCAGATCAGAATCAGGCCGGGCGGTGCCCCGGGCCACCGAGCCAAAGATGGCCAGCGACACCAAGCGGGGACCGTAAACCTCGTGGCACGCAGTCGCCAGGGCCCGCGCCAGCTCTTCAAAAACCACGGCCGTCACAACGTTAGTTTAGCGCTCAGGGGCCGGTTGTTGTCTCATCCTCTTCGGGAAAGAGCGCCGGAGTTTCCACCACACCCCCGGGCTCAAAGCAGTGGCGGCAGCGGGCCTCGTAGGTGTCAGCAGCGCCCACCAGCACCTGCTCCTGTTCCGCCGTGAGTCTCTGGGTGTAGGAAGCGGGAGCCCCGCAGCGGGCGCAAATGGCGTGCATCTTTTCCACTTCCTCGGCAATGGCCAAAAGCTCCGGCATGGGACCAAAAGGTTTGCCGCGGAAGTCCATATCGAGCCCGGCCACGATCACCCGCTTGCCCAGGTTGGCCAAATGGTTGCAAACCCGCACCAGGGCTTCGTCGAAAAACTGCGCTTCGTCAATGCCCACCACCTCGGTGCGGGGGTCGAGGCGCTGCAGGATCTCCTCGGCCCTGCTCACCCTCTCGGCTTCCAGCCGCCAGCGGGAGTGGGAAACCACCTGGGTGGCGGAGTAGCGGTCGTCCAGCGCCGGTTTAAAGACCTGCACCCGCTGCCGGGCGATGATGGCCCGGCGCAGGCGGCGGATGAGCTCTTCGGACTTTCCGGAAAACATGCAGCCGGAAATCACCTCGATCCAGCCACCCCAGGGGAAACGCCGGTGCATGGTCACACCCCCACCCGTGGACAAATTTCCGCGAGCCTACAGGAAGAGCAGGCGGGCTTGCGGGCCTTGCACACGTAGCGACCGTGGAGGATCAAACGGTGGCTCAACGCAACCCACTGGTTTTTGGGGAAAAGCGCCATGAGATCTTGCTCGATTTTTTCGGGATCCTGGGCGGTGGTCAAGCCCAGACGCTGGGAAACCCGGGCTACGTGGGTGTCCACCACGATGCCGGTGGCGAGGCCGTAGGCGGTGCCCAGCACCACGTTGGCGGTTTTTCGGCCCACCCCCGGGAGCTTCACCATGGCCTCCATGTCCCTGGGGACCTCGCCGCCGTGCCTTTCCACCAGAGCCTTGGCCATCCCCAGCAGCGCTTTGGCCTTGTTGCGATAAAAGCCGGTGCTTTTGATGAGCTCTTCCACCTCTTCTTGGCCGGCTTGGGCGAGGGCATGGGCGTCGGGGAAGCGGGCAAAAAAAGCCGGCGTGACCTGGTTGACCCGGGCGTCGGTGCATTGGGCGGAAAGGATGGTGGCTACCAGGAGCTCGTAGGCGTTGCGATGGTCAAGCTCACACCGGGCCTCCGGGTAGGCTTCGGCTAAAAGGGCCTGCAGTTTTTTTGCACGCTGGGACAGCGCGGTTTCCATGGGTTAGCTCTCCTTGAAAATGCGGGCCAAATCCCCGGCAGCAAGCCCTCCGGAAATCACGATTTTCACGGCTTCTTCCACGGAAAGATCGGTGGTTCTCACCGCCGATTTGGGATAGGCCAGGAAAAAGCCAGTGGTGGGGTTGGGAGTGGTGGGCATAAAAACCGCCACCATAGGAACCGGGCCGCTGGGGCCTTTGGCTTCAAATTCCCCGGTTTGAAACGCTACACACCATGCACCCTCGCAGGGAAAGGGAATCAGGACCACCCGACGAAAGCCCTGCGTGCGATCCCGGGAAAAAGCACGGGAAACCTCCCGGGCCCCCAGGTAAACGGGGCGGAGCACGGGAATGCGCGTTAAAACCGCTTCCCCAAGGCGCAAAAGGCGTCGTCCCAGCACGTTGTGGGCGGCCACCCCCAAGAAAAACATGAGGAGAAGGGCAATAGCGGCCCCAAGACCGGGTACCGGGCGGCCCAGAAAACGCATGCTCCACGGGTAAAACCAGCGGTCGAGCAGGTTAAACAAAAACCGCCCAAAGAACAGCGTCACCACCAGGGGAAAAGCCACCAAAACGCCGGTAATGAGCCGGGAGCGGATGTAGGAAAAAAAGCCAGGTTTTCCTTCTTTGGAAGGGACAACCAGCGGAAACTCCACGGAATCCTGAGGGCTGCGCGGTTTAGGTTCCATCGCCTCGTATTCTATACGGAAAACAAAAGCCCGGCTCAACGCCGGGCTTCCCCTAGCGGCAAAAAATGGGCCTAGGTGGTGGGGTGAGTGTGGCCAGTCGCCCCCTTGCTGCACCCGGAGCCCTTGGCTTCACCCTTGGAGCAGCAGGAAGCTTTGGCGGCGCTCTTGTTGCAGCCAGCCGTCATGCCGGACGCGTGCTTCTGCAGGGCTGCCACCAGCTGGGCATCGGCAGAAGTGGCGGTAATCACCACTCCGTTCGCGATCTTCTCCACGGTGCGGGTGACGCCCTCAGCGTGCATGGGGCAGTTCTTGCAACCCTCTTTGTCGCAAGCCTCGCTCTTGCTTTGGAGCTGGGCGACCACCTTGGGATCGGACGAGGTTAAGGTGATCTTCACACCGTTGGGAAGGTTCTCCACCTGCTTGCTGACCGCCTGATCCTTGCCACAGCACGCACCGCCAGCGAAAAGCGGGGCCGCCGCCGCAAGCCCAACAACCACAACCAACGCCAGTACTTTCAAAGCTCTCATGACTTCCTCCCTTTCGTTCGCGGTGGAGTCTATCACGACCCCCTTTGCCGCGTTTGCTCCTTTCTATGTTTGATGCGCGGAGGAAGTTACAGGCTGCCCAGCAGAACCTGCTGCCGCCAGCTCCCAGCCCTTGACCACCGGCCGGGAGGTTGCTACATTTTCTTTCGCTCGCGGGCGCGAGCGGCGAGCGGGAATAACTCAGTGGTAGAGTGCGACCTTGCCAAGGTCGAAGTCGCGGGTTCGAATCCCGTTTCCCGCTCCATTGCCGGGGGGCCAAAAGGCCCCCCGATCCTTTTTGCCCGGGCGCTCGCCTTTTCCGCAAGCCAACCCTTGCCTTGCCGCCTTTCGAGCGTACATTGACAGGTAGGGGAGGTGGATCATGTTCCTGGAGCTTTCGGAAGAGGAACGCCGTACCCTGGAGGGCATTCTGGAGGCCGCCCTTCGGGACCTCAGGGCTGAGGTCTACCACGCGGACACTGCGGAGTTTAAAGAGCAGCTGAAAGCCGATGAGGGTGTGCTGCGCAGTTTGCTGGCCAAGCTCCGGCAGGCAGGCTCGGCATCGGCCGCCGGCGGCCAGGGTTAGGTAGGCATTCACGGTAGGACTTGCAAATGGTTTTTTGCTGCGGTTTTTGCCGGCCTCGGGGAGTGGGCGCCCGCGGGGATGGGTTTTGGCCCCTGGCGAGGCCTGCCGAGAAGGAGGCAACCCAGGGCTGAAACAGCCCGGATCTGGGAGCCAAGTTGGCGATGGCAGGGCCTGCACCCAACCCAGAAAAGGTCGTTGACACCCTGCGGCGACGCGGGGTATCCTTCGCCTGGCCGGCGACGTAGCCAAGTGGTAAGGCAGGGGCCTGCAAAGCCCTCATTCGGCGGTTCGAATCCGCCCGTCGCCTCCAAAAATTTTCCCACCTCTTGTGAAATTCGTAACGACGGCCACTCTTCTTTCAATTTTTCGCCAAGAATTGCCCTTTTGCCGTTTCCAACTGAAAAAATTTTGACATCAAGACAAGCCCCTTGACGCCACCTCGCGCGGCTGGGTACATAGGAAGCAGCTTATGGGTTGCGGCGCCAAGTTTGGGATTTTGAGAGTTTCCAGGCGTAAGCGATACGCCGGAAAGGAGGAGAGCATGCGTCGAGGGGGAGGATTTTTGTTGGCTTGCCTCCTGGTCTTTGGCCTGAGCGGAGCGGCTTGGGCCAAAACTGGGGTGGCCTTGGTGCACGGCAAGGGGTCGGCGGATTTGGCGAACCCCAGCGTGGCGTGGGACTACTGGGGCACGGACATGATTAAGGCGGTTACCAAGAACTACACCGTGCCTTACGTCATTTGCCACTACGACGGTACCCAGTACATGTGGGTGGCGGCGGGGCAGGTGGCCCAGCAGCTTTACGACTTCATCACCCAGCAGGGCATTACCGACCTGGTCATTGACACCCATTCCTTCGGCGGCATCGTCATCCGTTGGATCTTTTCCAACCCCACTTACGACTGGCGTTACCCCACCATCATTCAAAGGACCCGCTGGATCAACTCCATTGCCGCGCCTCAAAAGGGCAGCGAAGCGGCAGATTTAGCCGGGACCTTGGCGGGTTCGTGGCTGACCGGTTGGATCGTGGATTTGGTGGGGCAAAACACCAACTCCACGTACAACTGTCGCACCGACTGGATGGCTTACTACAACCAGTACTACCTGAAGGGAACCGAAGGGCGGCCGGCGTTACCTAAGACCGTGTACTGGATTTCCGGCTGGGGTTTGTGGAACGACTACTGGTGGACGTTCCATTACCAGGACATTGGGTTGGCCACGCTTTCCGGGATTGCCGGGCTTCCCGGTGAAGACGACGGCATGGTGGCGGAGTACTCGGCTGAGGCGGTGGGTGTCCAGTGGTTCCGAACGGAAGCCAACCACCACCACAACCGCCGCAACGATTTCCGGGCCATTGGCACGGCGTTGAGCACGGATTTCTAAGGAGGGGGCCATGAAGAAATTAACCTTTGTTCTGCTGGCTAGCTTGCTGGTAACGGGCAGCCTTTGGGCTGCGGAATGGGGCTTGATCGAGCCCGCCGCCTATCCTGGTAAGGGTGTGGCTGGCCCTGCGCATCACTCCAAACTCTTTGTGGTTTCCGCTCCGGTGGTGAACGGTGAAGCCGAGGTGGTGTTGCCGCTGACCCACCCGCGGGGAGCTTTAGCCGTGGTTTTGGGCGATCGCCCCAGCCGTGCTTGGGCCAAGGAAAAGGCCCTGCCCCGCAAGGAGTTCGTGGAACCCGAATTGGAAACCATGGACCTACCCGGCGAGGGTGTTCGCTTTGGCCTTGACGCCTTAACTCCGGGAGAGCATCGCCTCCGTTTGCAGGGGTTGTCCAAGCCCGCGGTGCAGGTGGCGGTGGCGGAGCCGGAAAGCCCGGTGGAGCTGGTCCTGCAGGTGCGGCCCTTAGCCGTGCGCAGTGGGGAAGAGGTGGTGGTTTCGGCGCAGGTGGTGGATGAGGCGCCGGTGGCTGGGGCGCAGGTGGTGGCCACGCTTTCCAGCGGCGCAAGGTTGGTGCTTAAGGACGACGGCCAGGCCCCCGATGAGCGGGCCGGCGATGGCATTTTCACCGCTGCCTTTGTGGCTCCCGAAGTGAGGGGCATGGCGCCGGTGGAGCTTCAGGTCAAGGCTGCGGGTGTCAGGGGCAAGGGCGAGCCGTTCATGCGGGTGGCGCCGGCGGCGGTCATGGTCACCAAGCCGGCCACCGGTGTGGCCGATGAGGGCGTGAGCGTAAGCCCGGAAAACCTCGTGGTTCCCTTAAAGCCGGCCACCGGCCGCTTCCGGGTGGAGGTGCTTTACGCAGCGGAAGGCACCACCTTTGCCTGGGCGCAAGAGGAGGTGAACCTTTCCGGCAATGCCGCCCAGGTGACCCTCCCGCGTCCCCAGGAAACCTGGGGCGCCGACAAGGCGCTGGTGCGGCTTTTGAACATGGACACCATGGGGGTGGAGGCCGAGCTGGAGGTGGCTCTGACCCCGCTGGCTTCGCCCCCGGATTTCCGGGCCAAGGCGCAAGCGGCACCGGCTCTTCCGGCTTCCAAGGCGGAAGCTGCCCGCCGCTTTGGCGACCGCAAGCCCTAAACGCTCCACGTTCGCTTTAAAACCCCAAGCCCGCGGCACCCACCGCGGGTTTTTTGTTTGAGGCTTCAGACGGTCTCTCCTTGAAGCTTTCGCTTCCGGGGTTACGGAGCGCGTCTTCGTCCAGAGGAACTGGGTCCAACAAGGTGTTCGCCCGGGCCCATGGGGGTAAACTGAAGAAAATGAGAACGCGTGTTCCCGGTGTAGTGTTCGTCAGTGTGGGGCCTCGTCCCCAAACACCCCACCCCGTAGGCGGAAAAGGAATAAGAGTTTTCCGTTTTTGGTTCACGGGGGTAGAGCCACGGGCGTGTGGCAAAGAAAGGAGAGGAAGCGTATGAGTGAGAAGCAAGGGCAGCAAAAACCGGTGCAGCGGGGGGCGTTGCGGCATACGGTTCTCGGGCATTTGGGGATCCGGCAGTGGTGGCCGCAGCAGCTCAACCTGGGCATCCTCCATCAGCATTCGGAAAAGTCCAACCCCCTGGGGCGGGACTTCAACTATCGGAAGGCCTTTTCCGAGCTGGACTACTGGGCGTTGAAAAAGGACTTAGCAGAGCTCATGACCCAATCCCAGGAGTGGTGGCCGGCGGACTGGGGCCACTACGGGGGCCTCATGATCCGCATGGCGTGGCATTCCGCCGGCACCTACCGCATTTTTGACGGTCGCGGCGGCGGCTCCACCGGTGCCCAGCGCTTTATGCCGTTGGGCAGCTGGCCGGACAACGCCAACCTGGACAAGGCCCGGCGCCTCCTTTGGCCCATCAAGAAAAAGTACGGCAACAAGATTTCCTGGGCGGACCTCATGATCCTGGCCGGCAATGTGGCCCTGGAAACCATGGGCTTTAAGACCCTGGGTTTTGGTGGGGGCCGCGAAGACGTGTGGGAGCCGCCGGAGGACATTGACTGGGGTCCGGAAACCGAGTGGCTGGGCGATCAGCGCCACAGCGGCCATCGGGAGCTGGCCAAGCCCTACGCTGCCGTGCAAATGGGGCTTATCTACGTGAACCCCGAAGGTCCGGAGGGCAAACCCGATCCGGTGGCGGCGGGCAAGGAAATCCGCGAGAGCTTTGCCCGCATGGGGATGAACGACGAAGAAACGGTGGCGCTCATCGTGGGTGGCCACACCTTTGGAAAAGCCCACGGTGCGGTGCCGGCGTCTCATGTGGGTCCTGAACCCGAAGCGGCACCGCTGGAGCAGGTGGGTTTGGGCTGGAAAAACACCGCCGGCAAGGGCCACAGCGAGCACACCTACACCTCCGGGCTCGAGGGAGCCTGGACCCCAACGCCCACCAAGTGGGACAACACCTTTTTGGAAATCCTCTTTTCCTACGAGTGGGAGCTGGTGAAAAGCCCGGCCGGCGCTTGGCAGTGGCATCCCAAGAACGTGCGGGAAGAACACATGGTCCCCGATGCCCACGTCCCCGGCAAGAAAAACCCGCCCTTCATGCTCACCACCGATTTGGCCCTGCGCTTCGATCCCATTTACGAGCCCATTGCCCGGCGCTTCTGGCAAAACCCCAAGGAGCTGGAAGAAGCCTTTGCCAAGGCCTGGTTCAAGCTCACCCACCGGGATATGGGCCCCAAGAGCCGTTATTTGGGTCCGGAAGTCCCCAAGGAAGACTTCGTGTGGCAGGACCCGCTGCCGCCGGTGGAGGGCGCACCGCTGGGGAAAGCCGACATCCAAACCTTGAAGCAGAAGATCCTGGCTTCGGGTGTGACACCCCGGGATTTGGTGTACGTGGCCTGGTCGGCCGCCAGCACCTTCCGCATCTCCGACAAGCGGGGCGGGGCCAACGGCGCCCGCATTCGCCTGTTGCCGCAAAAGAACTGGCCGGTGAACGAGCCGGAAACCTTGGCCAAGGTTTTGGCGGCGTTGGAGAAGATCAAAGGGGAGTTTGAGGCTGCCAGCGGCAAGAAGGTTTCCCTGGCCGATCTCATCGTCCTTGGGGGCACGGCAGCGGTGGAAGAGGCGGCGCGCCAGGCCGGCTTTGCCGTGGAGGTTCCCTTCTTCCCCGGGCGGGCCGATGCTTCCCAAGAGCAAACCGAGGTGGACTTTTACGCGGTCATGGAACCCGAGGCCGATGGCTTCCGCAACTTCCAAAAGGAGGACAGCGTCATTCCTCTGGAGGAAGCCCTGCTGGACAAGGCGCAGCTCCTGTCCCTCACCGCTCCGGAAATGACGGCGCTGGTGGGTGGTTTGCGGGTGCTGGGCGCGGTTTTCGGGAACTCCTCGCTGGGAGTGCTGACCCAGCGGGTGGGGGCCCTGACCAACGACTATTTTGTGAACCTCCTGGACATGCGCTACGAATGGCAGGACCTCCACGGCGATGGAAGGTTCTTCCAGGCCCGGGGCCGCAAGACCGGGGCGGCTATCTGGACCGTAACCCGGGCAGATCTGGTGTTTGCCGCCCATTCCCAGCTGCGGGGCTACGCCGAGGTTTACGCCTGCGACGACAACCAGGAGAAATTCGTCCGCGATTTTGCAGCCGCCTGGTCGAAAGTGATGCATCTCGACCGCTTTGATTTGCAGCAGTAGCGTCTCCCTGTGTTTGCCTCAAAGCGCCGGGTCCCCCCGGCGCTTTTGTTTTGTTCTCCACAACCGCGCAAAGTGTACGGCCGCCGCGAAAAATGTGGGGCCGCCGTGAAAAATGCGGGGCCGCCGCGAGAAATGTGGGGCCGGCGCTCCTGCGCCGGCTAACAGAAAAGCGACCCGCGACGGAGCGCAGGTCCCACAGTTTTCTTTTGACGAAGGGACAGGGCGTGGGTGCCCCATTTGTGGTGTGTATGGCTTTTTTAGCCCGCGAGGCGCCGCACATGGCGCGGCAGAAAAGTCTGCCTTTTAGCCCTGATCTTCCGGCCTGGCCACCCCATGGTGCAAGGTGCCGATTTCGGGGATGGTGAGCTCCACGCGGTCGCCGGGGCGCAAGGGGCCAACCCCGGGCGGGGTGCCAGTGGAAATAAGATCGCCGGGCATGAGGGTCATGATTCGGGAAATAAAGGCCACCACTTCCGCCACCGAAAAGATCATGTCGGAGGTGCTGCCCTGCTGGCGGCCTTCCCCGTTGACCTTCAAGGTGAGGGTGAGGTTTTGGGGATCGGCAATGTCGGTTTCCAGCCAAGGACCGACCGGGCAAAAGGTGTCGTAGCCTTTGGCCCGGGCGTAAACCTTTTCCCGCCGCTGGATGTCGCGGGCGGTGACGTCGTCCAGGCAGGTGTAGCCGAGCACGTAGCCCAACGCTTCCTCGGCTTTGACGTTTTTGGCAGGTTTGCCGATGACCAAAGCCAGCTCCCCTTCATGCTCCACCTGTTGGGAGTCGGGGGGAAGAACCACGGTGCCGCCGGGGGCCAAAAGCGCCTGGGGGCTTTTCAGGAAGAGCAAGGGTTCCGAGGGGAGTTCCTTGCCCATTTCCTGGGCGTGGGCGCGGTAGTTCAGGCCCACGCACACGATCTTGGACGGTTCCGCCGGGGGAAGGAGCTGTGCGCCCTCCAACGGGATGCTGCCCCCCAGGGGCTTTGGGTCCTGCCAGGGGGCGGCTGACAGCAGCTTGATACGGTCGTCCTCCACCATGCCCCACCGGGCTTGTCCGGCCACCAACAGGCGAGCCAGCCTCATGAGTTTCCTCCCTTGGGGTTTGCCCCCAGCAGCGTTTTTTCAAAGGCTTCGAGGCTTTCCTTGGCGCCAATGACCACCAGGACGTCTCCGGCGGTCAAGCGGAAGGAAGCTTCGGGGTTGGGGACAAACTCTTGCCCCCGCTGCACCGCCACCACGCCAATGTGGAACTTTCGGCGCAGGTCGAGCTCCTGCAGGCTTTTGCCCACCAGCGGGCTTTCTTCCTCGATGGCTGCCTCTTCCAGCTCCAGGCCCTGCCCTCGCGGGCCCAGGGAAAGCTCCAGGAAATCCACCACCGCGGGCTTGGTGAGCACGTGGGCGAGCCGCAAGCCTCCCAGCCGGTAGGGGTTGACCACCCGGTTGGCGCCGGCCCGCAAAAGCCGCTGTTCGGCGCCGTCTTCGGAGGCCCGGGCAACGATGAAGAGGCCAGGGTTCAGGGAGCGGGCGGTGAGGACGGTGTAAACGTTGTGGGCGTCGTCGGCCAAGCAGGCCACCAGGCCGCGGGCCCGGGGTACCCCGGCCGCCACCAGCACCTCTTCCTGGGTGGCGTCACCGCGCACCACCGCCACCCCCATTTCATCCAGAGACGCCACCTTTTCCAGGTTTTTCTCCACCACCACGAAGGGGCGCCCCGCCTGGCGGAGCGCTTCCACCACCGCCCGGCCCATGCGCCCGTACCCGCAAACCACTTCGTGGTCCCGCACGCGGTCAAGGATTCGCGACCGGCGCATCCTCCCCAAGACCCGGCGAATTTCCCCTTCCAGCATCGAGCGGCCAATTTCCGTGGCCACCACGAAGATGAGCCCCAGCCCCGCCACCAGCAGCAACACCGTAAAGACCTGGCCTGCCAGGGAAAGCGGGAAAACCTCACGGTAGCCCACGGTGGTGATGGTGATGACCGTCATGTAAAAGGCATCCCAGAGGGAGGCGCCTTCGATGAAGTGGTACCCCAGGGTTCCGGTGGCCAGCACCGCCAGCAGGAACGAAACGCCGTAGGTCAGTCGCCGCCGCACGGTGCTGCAGTGTAAACCCGCGTGGGCTTCTGGGCTAGCTTTGTCCCAGACAAAAGCGAATGATTTCCTGCAAAAGCTCGCTGCCCCCTTCCGCCAGCACCGAGTGGGCCGCCCCCGGGACCAGGCGGAAGCGGGCGTTGGGGAGGGCGTCGGCAATTTCCTTGGTGTACGCCGCCGACACCAGGGGGTCCAGCTCGCCGGCAATGACCAGGGCAGGGCAGCGAATGTGGCCGAGGATGGGGCGCAGGTCCCACCCCTGGCGGAGGTGGGCAAGCTGGGCGAGGGCCCCGGGGAGGTCTTCAGGCGGCAAGCTGTAAAGGCGGGCGGCGGTGTCCACAAACCCTGGAAAGCGGTCAGTAAACTGCGGGGAAAAGGCAAAGGCCATGAGCGCTTGGCCCGCCTCCTCCGGGGGAAGCTTGAAGATGCTGGCAAAAAAGGCAAGCACCCGCTCACCGTGAGGGGTGAGACGGGCGGCGGAGGAAGCCACCACCAAACGATGCACCCGGGAGGGGTAGCGGAAGGCCAGGTGGCAAGCTACCAAGCCACCCATGGAAACGCCAACCACCGCGGCGCTATCCATGCCTTCGGCGGCCACCACCGCTGCCCCGTCTTCGGCAGAACCCGCCAGGGTAAACGGGGCTCCCCCCGGGGAACGGCCCACGCCCCGGTGGTCGTAGGCCAGCACCGTGAAGTGCTCGCTCAAAAGGCGCGGGAGCTCGCCCCAAAGGGTGGTGCGGGAGCCCAAGCCGGCCACCAGCAAAAGGGGCGGTTTTCCCGCCCCCCAAACTTCGTACCCCACCTGTCCTCTGGGCCCCCGCAGCGTTTTACGCTGGGGGGAAAGCTGGCCTTTGCTCACGCGAGCAGCGCCTCCAGCTTGCTCTGCAGCACCTTTTTGTCCACCGCTCCCACCACGCGGTCCACCAGCTTGCCATCTTTGAAGAACAACAGCGTGGGGATGGACTGGATGCCAAAGCGGATGGCGGTTTGCCGGTTCTGGTCCACATCCAGCTTGGCGACGATGGCCTTCCCGGCGTACTCCTGGGCGAGGGCCTCCACGTGGGGGGCAATGATCCGGCAGGGGCCGCACCAAACGGCCCAAAAGTCCACCATGGCGGGTTTGCCACCGTTGAGGATTTTTTCATCAAAATCTTGGTCGGTCACCTGAATAGCGTTGCCAGCCATAAAGCCTCCTTGCACTCCCCGTGTCCCGGGTGCGCTATTGTAGCAAGGAAGGGGTATGGGCAGAGGACGACGGCAGAGGCTGGGCCAGCACTTTCTCCGCGATGGGCGGGTTGCCGAAGCCATTGCTGCGGCCGTGCCGGAGGAGCCGCCCCGGGTGCTGGAGGTAGGGCCCGGCAAGGGAGCGCTCACCACCAGGCTTTTGGCGCGTTTTCCCAAGGTGCACACGGTGGAGCTGGATCCGGCCTTTGCCACCAGCCTGCGGGAGCGCCTGGGGGATCCCGAGGGGTTGGAGGTGACCCTGGGGGACGCGCTGCAGCTAGACCTTGCGGCGCTAGCTGAGGAAGGACCCTGGAACGTGGCTGCCAACCTGCCGTACAGCGTGGCGACGCCCATCATCCGCCGGTTCTTGTGGGCCGGCGAGACGTTTCCCACGCTGGTGGTGATGGTGCAAAAGGAGGTGGCGCTGCGCATGCTGGCCCCTCCCGGGCATCGGGAGCGCGGGGCTTTGTCGGTGGAAGTTCAGCTTTTGGCCGATGGGGAGCTTTTGTTCACCGTGTCCCCGCGCTGCTTTTCCCCGCCGCCAAAGGTGACGTCGGCGGTGGTGAAGCTCAAAAGCCACAGAAAAGCCCCGCAGGAAGCGGTGGAGAAAGCCATCAAGCTTGCCCGCAGGGCCTTTTCCCACCGGCGCAAGAAGCTCTCCAACGCTTTGGGTGGAGTGGCTGGGGACCTTGCCGGCTGCTTTGAGCGGGCGGGGGTTTCCGGGGATTTGCGTCCGCAGGATTTGACGCTGGAGCAGTGGCTTTCCTTAGCCAACACGTGGGAGGGACAGGGGTGAGCCTGACCTTTTGGCCGGTGGGAGGGTTGGGGGAGTTCGGCGCCAACTGCCTGGTTCTGGATGTGCCTTCCGGGCTTCGGGTGGTTTTAGATACTGGCGTTGCGCTGGGAACGCTGGAGGAGTACGGGGTCAGCTACGAGGTCCCGGATTTTGCGGCCCTTGCCGGTCAAAACCCCGCCCTCGCGCTGCTCACCCACGCCCACGACGATCACCTCAAGGGCTTGCCTTTCTTTGCCGGAGTTTTTCCTGAAACTCCGCTGGCCGCTTCCCCCGGCACCTGGCCGTGGATCCGCCGGCTCCTGGAGGAACCGCGGGAAGGCCTGAAGCTGGGGGGCGCACCCCTCCACCTGGACGGCCTGCGGGTGGATGCCCTCCCCGTGTCCCACTCCATTCCCGGCAGCGTGCTTTTGCGATTGCAAACCGCCTGGGGCACGGTGATGGTGGCCACCGATTTTCGCCTTGCCCCCTCGGCCCTGGGGGAAACCACGGACCGGGAGGTGCTGGCGCGGTGGGGGAAGGAAGGCGTGGACGTGTTGTTCCTGGATGCCACCAACGCCCTGGTGGCAGAGCCTCCCCCCAGCGAAGAAGTGGTGGCCGCCACGCTGGCCGCACTTGTGGCGGAAGCGCCGGGAGCGGTGGTGGCGGTGAGCTTTGCCTCCCATGCGGGGAGGTTCTTCCAGCTGGTACAGGCCGCGAAAGCAGCCGGGAAGGTGGTGATCCCCCTTGGCCGCGGCATCGAGGAAATGCTCAGCGTGCAGCTAGGCCAGGGTACTTTTGCGCTGCCCCCGGGGGTGGTCCGCTCGCCGCGGGAACTGGCGAGACTCCCCCGGGAAAAGCTGGTGCTGGTGGTCACCGGCTCCCAGGGGGAGCCCACCTCGGTGTTTCCCCGCCTGGCTATGGACGAGTTGCCGGTGTTCAAGTTGGCGCCGGGGGACGTGGTGATCCACGCCGCGCGGGTCATTCCCGGCAACGAAAAGCGCCTGGATCACATCTTTGACCACTGCGTGCGACGGGGGGCCAGGGTAGTGACCGCCCACGAGGCCCCCACCCATGCCTCGGGACACGCACCAGCCCCCGAGCTTGCCACCGTATTGGAGCTGCTGCGCCCCCGCTGGGTGGTGCCCATCCACGGCCGGCTGCGGCAGCTTTCTGAGCTTCAGCGGCTGGCCCGGGCGCACGGGGCGCGCTCGCTGGTGGTGGAAAACGGCCGGGTCTTCCGCTACGGGGCCGGCGTTTTGGAGGAGACCGGCGAGCTGCGGCCGGTGGGTCGCCTCTTGGTGGACGCCGACCAGGAAACCCTGGACTCCGCCGTGGTTTGGGAGCGCAGGGCGGCGGCCAAAGGCGGGGTGGTGGTGGCGGTGGCCGCCATTCCCAGCGACCCCAAGGTCCCTCTGCCCAACCCGCACATCGAGTGCTTTGGCTTGCGGCTTCCCGGCATCAACCGCGCCCACTTGGCTGCCGAGCTGGGGGGCTTTTTGCGCCAGGAAAGCTCTCCTTTGGCCAAAGACCCCGAGAACGTGCGGGCTAAAATGCAGGCATGGCTACGTTCCGAGCTGCGCAAGCGCCTGGGGAAAAAACCGCGGGTGGTGGCCCTCACCGTGGAGATCTGAAATGAGCCTGATCACAGCGATCCTTCTGGGAGTTTTGCAGGGACTGACCGAGTTTTTGCCGGTTTCCTCTTCCGGTCATTTGGCGCTGGCGCAAATGCTGATCCCCGGCTTTTCCCAGCCGGGGCTTTTCTTCGACGTGGTGCTGCACGTGGGCACCATGGTCTCGATCCTGGTTTTGGAGTGGGGGCGCATCCGCGAGGCCTTTCGGCAAGGCTACGCGGTGAGGCTTGCCGGCTTGCTGCTTTTGGGCACCGCTGCCACCGCCGCCGTGGCTTTTCCCCTGCGGGCGCGGGCGGAAGCCGCTTTTGAAAAGCCGCTGTGGGTAGCCGGCGGCTTTGCCCTTACGGCCATCCTGCTTTTGCTGTCATCCAAGAGCAAAACCCAAGGGGAGAGGCTTCCCACCTGGGAGCAGGCGGTGGCGGTGGGGCTGGCGCAGGGGGTGGCGGTTTTCCCGGGTTTGTCCCGCTCGGGAACCACCATTAGCGTGGGCCTGGCGGTGGGGGTGACGCGACCCTGGGCTGCCGATTTTTCGTTTTTGCTTTCGTTGCCGGCGGTGGCGGGAGCAACCTTGGTGGAGGTGATGCGGGAGAAGGATGCGCTTATGGCCTCCGGCTCCCAGTGGCTGGCTCCGGCTTTGGCCGGCGGTTTGGCGGCGGCGGTGACCGGGCTTTTCGCGTTGACGGCGGTGCGCAAGCTGGTTCGCAGCGGGCGCTTGGCGGTCTTTGCCTGGTACCTGCTGCCGCTTTGTCTTCTGGTGGTTGCTGGTTACTTTTTGGGATGGTGGGCGTGAGGCTTTCCCCTTCGGAAATGCCCCGGTACGTGGCCGGTTTCCTCTTGGTGGTGCTGGCCCTGTTGCTGTTTTTAGCGCTGGTGAGCTTTCACCCCCTGGACCCCTCCTGGCTTTCTGCGGGCTCCGACCAAATCCACAACTGGGTGGGGCGGGTTGGGGCCTGGGTGGGCGGGGTGCTCGTGGGGCTTTTCGGGCTTTTTTCCCTGGTTTTTGTGTGGGCCCTGGGGCGGGTGGGTTGGCGCTGGCTTTCCGGCGAAACCGTAGAAGGCGCCAGAGGGGCATTCGTGTGTCTTTTGGCCACGGTGGTTTTGGGCGGGGGGCTTTTGGCCGGGCTCTGGGGTCCTGTCCCCTACCGCGGTGGGGAGCTCAAGCTTGGGGGCGAGCTGGGCGTCCTGGTGTTTCGTGGTCTTGAAGCCAGTTTGGGCCAGGTGGGAGCGTTCGTGGTGTGCTTTTTTGGTGCTTTGGGAGGGGTGATCTTCGGCCTGCGCCGGGCCCCGCTTGCGGTGGCGCGCACGGTGCGGGATTCCTGGCACCGCAAGCTTTCCGACTCCCGGGCCCGCTGGCAGCGGCTGCGGCAGGCCCGGCAGCGCCGCAAGCTGGAAAAAAAGCTCCTGCGCCAACACAGGGCCCGCCAACCGGTGGTGGAACCCCCCTTTGTGTGGCAACCCCTGGAAGCCGGAGGTTTCCGCTTTCACCGGCTGGCCTCCTGGCCGCCGCCAGCGGAGCGGCCACCGGCTCCGAAGCGCCCCGCAGGGCCGGAGGTGGTGACGCCGGCTCCGGTTTTGCCCGAGGTGGTGGTGGAAGAACCCGAGCCGGTGAAGCAGCAGGCGTTTGATTTCATCGTGGAAACACCACCGGCAGCGTTACCCGACCTTAACCTCCTGGATCCGCCACCACCCCACAACCCGCCCAACCCCGCTCAGCTGGAGGCCATGCGCCGGATGCTGGAGGAGAAGTTCCTGGAGTTCAAGGTGGAGGGCCGGGTGGACGGGGTCACCCCCGGTCCGGTAATCACCACCTTCGAGTTTCAGCCGGCGCCGGGGGTGAAGTACGCCCAGGTGGTTCGCCTGGAGGAAGACCTGGCGCTGAAGCTGGGGGTGGAAGCGGTGCGCCTGGAGCGCATTCCCGGCAAAGCCACGGTGGGTGTGGAGGTCCCCAACCCTGAGCGGCAAACCATCGTTTTGCGGGAGATCCTGGAATCCTCCCGCTTCATCAACGCCCCCTCGCCCCTCACCTTGGCTCTGGGCAAAGACATCCGCGGGGTGCCGGTGGTGGCCGATCTGGCGCGCATGCCCCACTTGCTCATCGGTGGTTTTACCGGTTCGGGAAAGAGCGTGGGCATCAACGCCATGATCATGTCCATCCTCTTCAAGGCCACGCCGGAAACCGTGCGTTTCGTGATGATTGACCCCAAGATGGTGGAGCTGGGCATGTACGAAAAGCTCCCCCACCTTCTGACCCCCATCGTTTCCGATCCCCGCACTGCCGCGAAGGTGCTGGCCTGGGCGGTGCGCACCATGCGCCAGCGCTACCAGCTTTTGGCCCACTGCCGGGTGCGCAACCTGGAGCAGTTCAACAACCTCCTGGCCCGCAAGGAGGAGCGGGAAGCCTTAGAGCAGGAGCGGGGCGAAAAGCTCACGCCGCTGCCTTACGTGGTGATCGTCATTGATGAGCTTGCTGACCTCATGATGACCTGCCCCCGGGAGGTGGAGGACTCCATTGCCCAGCTTGCGCAAATGGCCCGGGCGGTGGGGATCCATCTCATTGTTGCCACCCAGAGGCCCAGCGTGGATGTGGTCACCGGCATCATCAAGGCCAACTTCCCCTGCCGCATTGCGTACAAAGTGCGGGCGCGGGTGGATTCCCGTACCATCCTGGACGCCGATGGGGCGGAAAGGCTCCTGGGCCAGGGTGACATGCTGTACCTGCCCCCGGGCTCGGCGCGGCCGGTGCGCCTCCACGGTCCTTTGGTGCGGGAGGAGGAAATACTCCGGGTCATCAAGCACTACAGCCGGTTGGGTAAGCCAGCCTTTGACCCCTCGGTGCTGGCCGAGGACGAAGTCAATGAGCTTGCGGAGGATGGGGTTTCTGACCCGATGTACGAGCAGGCCGCCCGCCTGGTGGTGCGCTCCCGCAAGGCTTCGGCTTCCTACATCCAGCGCAAGCTCCGGCTGGGCTACGCTCGGGCGGCGCGGCTTTTGGACGCCATGGAACAGGATGGGCTGGTGGGTCCGGCGCAAGGCTCCCGTGGACGGGAGGTCCTGGTGCCTCCGGACTACTTTGGGGAACCCGCTTCAACGGGGGAACGGGAGGACGAGGATGATGGAGCTTGACCGTTTTTCCACTGAGCTTTTGGCGATTGCGGCAACCCTGGCGGTGGTGCTGGTGGCCATCATGCTGTTGCGACCGCGCATCTTCACCTCCTACCTCAAGCACATGACCGGCATTGACCTTTCCCCCAAAGACGTGGCGCGGGTTTACAAGAAACGGGGCAAAGCCGGGGTGCGGGAGCTCTTTTTGGACCTCATCATCCGCGAAGACGCCCGCTCCGGCCCGGTAATCACCCCCGATTCCCCCCCAGACCGCGAGGTCCTCCTCCCCCCAGATAAGCTTTAACGTCGCGCTTTCGCAAGCTTCCTCCCTTGTGGACCCGCCGGAAGAAATGTGGGGCCGGCGCTCCTGCGCCGGCTAATGGGAGAAACGACCCGCGCAGGAGCGCGGGTCCCACATTTTTTCTCTTTGTGGGGCCGCCGCTCCTGCGGCGGCTAACAGAAAAAAACGCGCAGGAGCGCGGGTCGCACTTTTTTCTGTGCAGCGAACACCGGACAGGACCGATCTTTAATCCCAAATCCCGAGCATGGCTTTGACTTCGTCGGAGGCTTCGGTGCGGGGGTCCCAGGGGGGGTTCCACACCAGCTCCACGGCTGCTTCTTTCACACCAGGCAAAAAGCGCACGGTTTGCTCCACCTCCTGGACAATGGCCGGGCCTTCGGGACAAAAGGGGGAGGTGAGGGTCATGCGCACGGTGACCACCCCTTCGGGGGTGATTTGAATATCGCGGATGAGCCCCAGGTCCACCACGGAAATGCCAATTTCCGGGTCCACCACCGGCTGCAGGGCTTTTTTGATTGTTTCGGGCGTGAGTTCCATGGCTTTACTCCGTTGTGGTTTCGGCTTTGCTTTCGCCGCGACGGAAGGCGGCAATGGCGTCCTTGAGGGTCATCCACGGCAAAAGCGCGCACTTCACCCGTACCGGGAAGTGCTTGACCCCTTCCAGGGCTTCTAGGTCCCCCAGCTCCCGATCCTGGGGGAAGGGCTTGCCGTGCATGACCTGGCGGAACTCCTCGGCGTCCGCTTCGGCTTGGGTGATGGCCTTTCCGGGAAGGATTTCCGCCATCATGGAAGCGGAAGCGGTGCAAATGGCACAGCCGCGGCTTTTCACTTGCGCTTGGGCAATGGTTTCCCCGGAAAGCTGCAAAAACACTTCCACCTCGTCACCGCACACCGGGTTGAAGCCCTTGGCGGCAACGTCCACCTGGCCCAGCGGCTGTCGCCCCCGAGGACGGCGGTAGTGATCCATGACCACTTCCCGGTACAGCTCGTCCAGTTGCACTTCCGGGCGAGAACTCATGGGTGTGCCACCTCCTAAGCAAGCCCAAAGTACTTGCGTGCAGCCAGCAAGCCAAAGATCAAGGCATCCACGTCTTCCCGAGAGTTGTATACGGCAAAAGAGGCGCGGGCCGTTGCTACGACGCCCAGCCGGCGCATGAGGGGCTGGGCGCAGTGATGGCCGGCGCGGATGGCCACCCCGTAGGTGTCCAACACCGTGGCCAAATCGTGAGGGTGGATGTGCTCATCCACAAAGGAAATGAGTGCTCCCCGGCGTTGGGGATCGGCCGGGCCGTGGAGGGTGAGGCCCCCCAGGCTCTGCAGCTTCTCCCAAGCGTAGGCGGTGAGGTCGCGCTCGTGGGCGCGGATGGCTTGGGGGGTGAGCTCCTCCACGAGGCTCAAAGCGGCGGGGAAGGCAGCGGCATCGGCAATGTTTGGGGTGCCGGCTTCAAACTTGTGGGGGATGTCGTTCCAGCTGGCGCGGTCCAAGTGGACCTCGCGGATCATTTCCCCCCCGCCAAAGATGGGCTCCATGGCTTCTAAGAGCTCAGGTTTGGCCACCAAAAAACCCACACCGGTGGGCCCGTACATCTTGTGGGCGGAAAAGGCAAGGAAATCGCAGCCCAGCTCATCAAAGCGCACCGGCTCATGGGGCACCAGCTGGGCGCCGTCCACCACCACCACCGCGCCGACCTTGTGGGCTTCTTCGGCGATTTCCGCCACCGGCACGATGGTGCCCAGCACGTTGGACATGCCGGTGACCGCCACCACCCGGGTGCGCCGGGACAGGAGCTTGCGGTAGGCGGCTAAGTCCAGCTCGCCCTGGTCGGTGATGGGGATGTGCTTTAAGCTGAGGCCGCGCTCGCGAGCCAGCATGATCCAGGGCACCAGGTTGGAGTGGTGCTCCATTTCCGAGGTGATGATTTCGTCACCGGCCTGCAGCTTGCGCCCCCAGGAGCGGGCCACCAGGTTAATGGCCTCGGTGGCGTTGCGGAGGATCACCACCCCCCGCGGGTCGGGAGCGCGCAGAAACTGCGCCACCCGCTCCCGGCAGTGCTCGTAGGCAGCGGTAGCCTCCTCGGCCAGGGTGTGAACGCCACGATGGACGTTGGCGTTGGTGTGGGTGTAAAAGCGGGTAAGGGCCTCCAGCACCTCCTGGGGTTTTTGCGTGGTGGCGGCGTTGTCCAGGTACACGAGCCGCCGGCCCCGCACCGTGCGCTGCAGGATCGGGAAGCGCTCCGCCAGCCGCACCGGGCGGATGACGGGCTGAGTAGCGGTGGCGTTCATAGCACCTCCCCGTGGAGACGGCCGGCCACCAACGCCTCGATCCGCTCCCGGGTTTTTTCCGGCAACCGCGAAAGGGTCTGGTCCAAAAAGCCGTAAACGATGAGGCGCAAAGCCTGATGGTGGGGGAGACCACGGCTCTTCAGGTAAAACACCTGCTCTTCGTCCAGCGGTGCCACCGTGGCCCCGTGGGTACAGCGCACGTCCTCGTTGAGGATTTCCAGCTCGGGGATGGACTCGGCCCGGGCTTCCTCGGAAAGCAGCAGGTTGCGGTTTTCCTGGTACGCCTCGCAGGTGGCGGCGTGCTCTTCAATGCGGATGAGGCCGGTGTACACCGAGCGGGCTTGCCCGGCCAGCGCCACCTTAAAGTCCAGGTTGGAGTGGGTTTGGGAAGCGGCGTGGATGTGCTCGGTGTGGTGGTCGAAGTGCTGGTTGCCGGCACCCAGCGCCACCCCGTAGGTTTCCACCTCTGCCCCCTTGCCCTGCAGGATCACTCCGGTGTCCACCTTGGTGAGGGTACCACCAAACGACGCCAGGGCCACCTGCGCTCTGGCTCCTTCTGCCAAAACGATGCGGCTGGTGAGGTGGCCGGTGACCGGCAGCTCCCAGCGCTGCACCACGTCGTAGCGGAGCTCCCCTCCAGGCCCCACGAACGCCTCGCTCACGCCTAGAACCTGCGAGCCTTCGCTGCCACCCACGTGGCCTTCCACGATTTCGGCGCTGGCCCCTTCACCCAGGACCACCAAAATGCGGGGGAGGGAAAGCCCATCGGCCACTAACCGCAGCCGGATGGCCTTTTCAAGCCTCACCCCTGGCGGCACCAGCACCGCCACCGCCGGGCGGAAGGCGGCGGCGTTTAAGGCTTCCAGAAAACCATGCTGGAAAGGCACGGCCTTGCCCAGGAACTCCTGCACCGGCGCTTGCGCCAGGGGCGCCACCACCACGCCGGCGCGCTGGGCCTCCTGGGAAAGGTGCACAACCTGGGCCGTGGCACCGGAAAGCAGCACCGCTGCCGAAAGCTCCTCGTCCAACCGCCAGGGGGGTGGTGCGGGAGTGGGGCCAAGCATCATGGGGTCCTGGTTGGGCAGGAACCGCTCGGGGTTGGAAAACCGCCACAGGTGCCGGGCACGGTTGGGGAGGGGCGCGTTTCTCGCCGCTTCCGCAGCTTGCCGGCGGAAGTCCGCAAGCCAGGTAGGCTCGCCCAGCGCCCGGCTCAGGGGCCCCGGATCGGCGAGGCTGGCAAAGGGCGTGGTCAGAGGTAAGGCGGTGCTAGCCAACGGAACCCTCCATTTCTAAAGCGATAAGCCGGTTGAGCTCCACCGCGTACTCCATGGGCAGCTCCTTCACGAAGGGCTCGATGAAGCCGTTGACGATCATGAGCCGGGCCTGTTCTTCGTTCAAGCCTCGGGAACGCAAGTAGAAGAGCTGCTCGTCCCCAAGCTTGGAAACCCGCGCTTCGTGCTCCACCCGCACGTCGTCTTCGGCAATTTCCATGGTGGGGTAGGTGTCGGTACGGGCCTTTTCGCCAATGAGCAAGGCGTCGCACTCCACGGTGGTCTTGCAGCCGTGCGCTCCCTTGCGGATCTTCACCAGGCCCCGGTAGGAAGCGCGACCGCCGTCCTTGGAAATGGACTTGGAGGTGATCTTGGAGGTGGTGTTGGGCGCCAGGTGGATGACCTTGGCCCCGGCGTCCTGGTGCTGGCCAGGTCCGGCAAAGGCAATGGAGAGGATTTCCCCGTGCGCCCGCTCCCCCCGCAGCACCACGCAGGGGTACTTCATGGTCAAAAGCGAGCCCAGGTTGCCGTCCACCCACTCCACCACCGCATCTTCAAAGGCCATGGCCCGCTTGGTCACCAGGTTGTACACGTTGTGGGACCAGTTTTGGATGGTGGTGTAACGGATGTGGGCACCCTTTTTGGCAATGAGCTCCACCACCGCCGAATGCAGGGAGCTGGAGGAGTACACCGGTGCCGTGCACCCTTCGATGTAGTGCACCTTGGCGCCCTCATCGGCAATGATCAGCGTGCGCTCGAACTGCCCCATGCGCTCGGCGTTGATGCGGAAGTAGGCTTGCAGCGGGATGGCCACCTCCACACCCGGGGGCACGTAGATGAACGAACCTCCCGACCAAACGGCGGTGTTGAGGGCGGCAAACTTGTTGTCGTTGGGGGGGATCACGGTGCCAAAGTACTGGCGGACGATGTCCTCGTGCTCCCGCAGGCCGGAGTCCATGTCCAGAAAGATAACCCCCTGCTCCTCCAGCTCCTTCTTCACCGAGTGGTAAACCACTTCCGACTCGTACTGGGCAGAAACCCCTGCCAGGAACTTGCGTTCCGCTTCGGGGATGCCCAAGCGGTCAAAGGTGCGCTTGATGTTTTCGGGAACATCGTCCCAGGACTTTTCCGGCCGCTCGGTGGCCCGGGCGTAGTAGGTGATTTCGTCAAAGTCAATGCGGCCTAAAAGCTCCTGGTTGCCCCAGGAAGGCATGGGTTTTTCGAAAAAGATGTCCAGGGCTTTGTGGCGGAGCTGCCGCATCCATTCCGGTTCGCCCTTGAGGCGCGAGATCATCTCCACCACTTCGTGGTTGATGCCCTTGGGCGCCCGGGCAAAGTACTCCACCGGGTCGGAGAACCCGTACCGCTCGGCGTAGTCCTTGTTGATGTCTAAATGAACCGCGGTGCTCATGCTCCACCTCCCACCTGGGCTTCCAGCCAGTCGTAGCCCTTTTCCTCCAGCTGCAGCGCCAGCTCCGGCCCCCCGGTTTTCACGAGCTTGCCGTTCATGAACACGTGCACCACGTGGGGCTGCACGTAGTTCAGAAGCCGCTGGTAGTGAGTGACCAAAAGCAAGCCGCGCTCGGGGGTAGCGGCGGCGTTAATGCCGGAGGCCACCACCTTGAGGGCGTCAATGTCCAGGCCGGAGTCGGTTTCGTCCAGCATGGCAAACACCGGTTGCAGCATCAAGAGCTGCAGGATTTCCAGGCGCTTCTTCTCGCCGCCGGAAAAGCCGTCGTTGAGGTAGCGGCCGGCAAAGGCGGGGTCCATTTCCAGCTGTTCCATGCGGGAAAGCAGCTCCTTGCGGAACTCCTTCACCGGCACGTCCTGGCCGCGACGGGCAGCCACTGCTGCCCGCAGGAAGGAAGCCACTGTCACGCCGGGAACCGCCACCGGGTACTGGAACGCCAAAAACATGCCCTTGCGGGCCTTTTCATCGGGCTCCAGGGCGCTGACGTCTTCGCCGTTGAGGAAGATCTTGCCCTCCACGGTGTACGCGGGGTGCCCCATCACCGCCTGCACCAGGGTGGTTTTCCCTGAGCCGTTGGGGCCCATGATGGCGTGCACTTCCCCGGGAAAGACCTCCAGGGACACACCCCTCACCACTTCCTTTTCCCCAACCCAAACGTGGAGGTCCTCAACGGCAAATACCGGAACTTTTTTGGTCATGCTCGTTCTCCTTGCTGTGTTCTACCCCACACCGGCAAGCTTGGCCTTGCCCTTTCGGCAAACTTGCGGTGGAGGGCCCGTTCTTCGGCTAACAAATCGGCGAGGCTGGTGCGGGCGAAAAACTCCCGGAACATGCGGTCCAGGTGAAAGAAAAGCGGCCTCACCGAGCACTCCTGGGTATGGACGCATGCGGTCAGCTCCCCGCCGTGATCCTGGCAAAACTCCGGGTGAAAGAGCGGCTCTCCCAGAGCCCCCAGCACCCGGTCCAGCATCACGTGCGCGGGTTCTAACGTGAGCTCGTAGCCTCCCCGCCGGCCACGCTGGGCGCGAACTACCCCGGCCCGACGCAGCTTGGCCAGCACCTTGGCCACCAACGGCTGCGGAATGCCCTCCCGCTCGGCCAGCTCCCCCAGCGTCAGCGCCTGGGGGTAGCAGGTGGCCAGCTGCAAGGCCAACCGCAACCCGTACTCCTCACTGGTGGTAATCCGCATGCACCCCCCGTCTCCACCAACGGAGAAATCTTGACAGAAATTTCCAAATTTTGCAACCCCTCCAGCCTGGGGTCATGAATGGGAGCATCGCGAAGCCCCTAATCGGACCGCGGCACGTTACTCCATGGCTGGTCCGCAGTTCTGCGCGACGAAAGCCGGTCAAACCGGGGAAATTGGGCCGGGAACGGCTTGAGGTTAGGTGGGGCGCGGCGTGGGCAGGCCCTGGGGGACCTCGGTTCCCAGGGCATCCAGGAGCTTTGCCGCCAGCACCTCCCCGACCAGGGATTCTTCACCCACCGGCACAACCCCCAGTTTTTCCAGGCTGGGAACGGTAGCCTGGTGTCTGGCACGCACGAGAATGGGTGCGTTTTTCATGGCGCGGGCGGCGAGCTGAGCCACCCGCAGGGCATCCCGGTCATCGGGGATGGTCACCACCACGGCCGCGGCTTCGGGTACGCCTGCCTTTTCCAAAATTTCCCAGTGAGTAGCGTCGCCCACCAACGTTGCAGCGCCGGTGGCCCGGGCTTCCCTGGCCAGTTTTGGGCTCAGGTCTACCACCGTGACCTCCAGGCCAGCGTTTTGGGCATGAGCTGCCACGGTTTGCCCTGCGGGCCCGAAGCCCACCACCACCACGTGGCCCTTCTTCGAAACCTTCGGGGTTTTTTCACCGGACCGGAAATCTACCCTTTTGCAGGCCAGCCGGAGGGCCAGGGGTGTCAGCGCCAACGTGAAAACCGTGAGAATGACCAGCACCTGGGCGGAGGAGGCATCCATGACCCCCGAGGCTATGCCTTGCCGTACCAGCACAAAGGAGAACTCCCCCAGCTGGGCCAGGCTGATGGCAATGGGGAACGCCAGGTGCGGGTGCCACCCGGCCAGACGCGCTGCCGCCCAGGTGGTCAGGACCTTGGTGCCAACCGCCAGCACCGCCACGGAAGCCACCAGAGGCAGGTGGGTTGCTAGCCAGGTAACGTCCACGTACATCCCGGCGCTGGCGAAAAACACGCAGAGGAACACCTCCTTGACCCCCGCCACATCAGCCCGAAGCTGCACTGCGTACTCGCTTTCTCCCAGGAACGCCCCAAGGAGAAAAGCGGCCAAAGCGGGGGAGAGGCCGAGGGCGTGGGCAGCCCAGGACGCCAGGCCCAAAAAAGCAAAACCAAAAATTACTTGGAGCTCCCGCCGCTCTCGACCGGAAAGCCAGTGGAGGCCCCAGGGCAGCAGGTGCTTACCCAAAGCCCAGGTGGTGATGGCAAAAAGCGCGGCGCGCCCCAAAACGCCCAGCACTGACGGGCTGATTTGGGAGGTGGGCGAGCTTCCCAAAGCGGAAATCGCCAGCAGTAGAGGAATGACAGCCACATCCTGGAGCAGTAAGGTGCCTATGGTGGCACGGCCAATGGGGGAATCCAGCCGCCTTTCCTGTTCCAGGATTTTGCCAACCGTTGCCGTGGAGGACAGGGCAATGGCTCCCGCCCACACCAAGGCCAATCCCGGACGCTGGGTTACAGCCCACACTGCAAGCCAAACAACGGCGAAGGTTAAGAGGATTTGCCCCAGTCCAAGGCGCAACACCCGTCCCCCGAAGGAACGAAGCCTGGACCAGGAAAACTCCAAACCGAGCACGAACAAAAGCAGCGCTGTGCCGGTTTCGCTGGCAATGGCCACCACTTCCGGCTGCCGAACGGTGTGCAGGCCGGAGGGCCCTAAGAGCATTCCAGCCAGCAGATAACCCAGGACCGGGTGTTGCCGCAGGCGCTGCGCCACCACGCCCAGAAACGCTGCCAGCGCCAGAAGAACGCCCATTTCCAGGAGCACGCTATCCGCCAGCATCTGGCGCAGTGTACCAACGCCCGGCCTGCCCTGCAGGTAGCGAGCCGCCGCTCGCGGTAGAAAGCGTTGCTAAGAACAAATCCCGATGAGGCCCGGCGGCCACCGTGGGTGACGGTCCTTCGGGGAATGGGCGGTATCTGAGGAACAGGAAAAACAACGTTTGGGTCTCCCGTCTTTTCCTCGCTCGCAGGAAGCGCTCCAACCGCCTGGGCTAATGTTCAAAGCTGCGATGGAAGGCTGTCTGGCCCAAAGAAAGCGCGTTACCATGAGCGCGGGAGGCGAGGGTGAAGCTCAAGGTCAGTGCTTCTGCCAGCAAACCTGAGTTTCGCAAGCATTGGGAGCAGGTACTTGCGGAGCTTTCGGCGCAAGCGGCCAAGCTGCGGGAAGGGGGCGGGCCCAAGGCGGCGGCCCGCCAAAAGGAGCAGGGCAAGATGCTGGCCCGGGAGCGGGTGGAGGCGCTTCTGGACCCGGGCTGCGAGTTTCTGGAGCTGGGGTCCTGGGCTGGCTGGGGGATGTACCAGGAGTGGGGCGGAGCACCCGGCGCCGGGGTGGTGACCGGCATTGGCCGGGTTTCCGGCAGGCTCTGCGTGATCGTGGCCAACGACGCCACCGTCAAAGCTGGTGCTTGGTTTCCCATCACCTGCAAGAAGATCCTCCGGGCGCAGGAAATTGCCCTGGAAAACCGCCTGCCGGTGATTTACCTGGTGGACTCCGCCGGGGTGTTTTTGCCTTTGCAGGAAGAGATTTTCCCGGATAAAGAGCACTTCGGCCGGGTTTTTTACAACAACGCCCGTCTTTCCGCCGCGGGTATTTACCAGATTGCCGCCATCATGGGGCCTTGCGTGGCCGGGGGTGCTTATCTGCCCATCATGTCCGACGAAGCACTTATCGTGGAAGGCACCGGTTCTATCTTTTTGGCCGGCCCTGCCCTGGTGAAAGCGGCTATTGGCGAAAGCGTGGATATTGAGTCATTGGGCGGTGCCCAAGTGCAAACCGACATTTCCATGGTGGTGGACGACCGCTTCCCTGATGATGCCAGCTGCATTCAGGCCATTCGCCACCGCATCAGCAAGCTGGCCAAGCCCCCCCTGGCCCCCTTTGACCGCCAGGAGCCCAAGCCGCCGGCTGTGGACCCGGCGGGGATTCTCGGGATCATCCCACCCGATCGCGCCAAGCCTTACGACAGCTACGCGCTTTTGGCTCACCTCCTGGACGACTCGGAGTTTGAGGAGTACAAAGCCACCTCCGGGCGCACGCTGGTGTGTGGGGAAGGGCGCATCGGTGGTTGGGCGGTGGGGATCGTGGCCAATCAGCGGCAGGTGGTGACACGGCGCCGGGGGCTTGACCCTTCCGAGCAGGAAATGCAGATTGGCGGCGTGATTTACGCCGATGCTGCCGACAAAGGCGCGCGCTTTGTGGAGCTCATGAACCAAAAGGGCATTCCTCTCTTGTTTTTGCAGGACGTCACCGGCTTCATGGTGGGAACGCGAGCGGAGCGGGAAGGCATCATCAAGGACGGCGCCAAGATGGTGCACGTGGTGGCCAACAGCACCGTGCCGAAAATCACCATCATAGTGGGCAACTCCTTTGGCGCCGGCAACTACGCCATGTGCGGCAAGGCCTACGGCCCGCGGTTTATCTTTGCCTGGCCTTCGGCGCGCATTGCGGTGATGGGCGGCGATCAAGCGGCCCAGACCCTGCTGCAACTGCAGGTGGGCAAGCGCGAAGTAAGCGAGGAGGAAAAGGAGCGCTTGCTTTCGGATATTCGCGCCCGCTACGAAGCCACCTTAGACCCCCGTTACGCGGCCGCCCGCTTATGGGTGGACGGCATCCTGGACCCCCGGCAAACCCGGGAGGTGGTGGCCGCGTGCCTGGAGGCCTGCGCCCACCAGGGCTCCCTCACCCCCTACCGCTGGGGCGTGCTGCAAACGTAGAAATCTTTTGCAAAGAAGTTGAGGCCTGGATAGTTCGATACGCCATCTTCTTGGAAGCGGTCTTAGAGGTCTTCCTTCAAGATCAGCGTGATGTCGCCCACGCCGGTGGCGATGGAGATGCTGGCTTTACCGTGGCCTTTGTCCTCCAGGGATTCGGAAACGATACCGTGGCCGCTGAGTTTGCCTTGGGGGGTGTGCGCCGTGACGGAGCCCACGCCGGTGTTAAGCCGCATGCGGCCTACTGCGGTCCACGACCCGCGGACCTCCACGTCCCCCACGCCGGTTTCCGCCACTAGGTTGGAGACCAGCTCGGTGATCACTACATCCCCAACCCCTAACTGCACCTCCAGCTCGCCGTTCATGCCGCGGATCCGCACATCGCCCACCCCGGCTTCTACGGACAGGTTTAGCTGACGGGGAAGCTTAAGCGTCCAATCTTCGCCGGCTTTCTTGCCCGAGTACTTGCGCGGCGAAAGCGAAAGCTTCAAGGTTTTGCCAGTGGTTTGGGCCTCGAGGTCCAGATCCTCCAGCTGCCAGCGCTTGCCGGTGACGGTCACTTGGGCGGTGATTTCGTTGCAGTCGCAGCCGGTCACGGTGACGTCGCCGGCGCCTACTTCAACGGTTACCGCCTCCAGGTCACCGACCGGCTGGGAAAAATGCAGGGTCCGCTCGGCCGCATGGAGCGGGGCTGCTGAGATCATTATCAGAGAAACAAGAAAGCGCCGCATAGCTTCCTCCGCCAACCTATGAAACGTAAGGAAGTTGTTTCGGGTTCTAGGCGTACAATAAAATCATGTCCGACCCTCGCCGACAGGTGGCAAAGCCCCTGGTGCGGCTAGCCCTCACCCTGCAGCTGTTGCTGCTGGTGGCGGGGGTGGTGGGGTACCTCCAGGGCTCAAACTACCTTGAGCTCAACTTGCGCCGCAGCGTAGAGCATTCGGCGGCCGTTGCGGTAAACCACTGGCAACGCACGCTGGAGTTGATTTACCAGCAGGGCCAAGAGGTGCCGCAGGAGCCCAAGGCTGCCCACCTGATGCCGGTTCCGAGTCTTGATGCCGCCACATTGGTGAAGGAAGCGACGCCCCCAGTGAAGGAGATGCGTCCTTTACCCGGGGTTGACGAGGGCTTTTGGCTCTGGTGGCCGGGTGGCTTTGGCCAGGGTCTCTCGGGTCTTTCAGTGGTGAAGGCCCAGGAGGGATGCCGGCAGTGCCATCCGCAGTTTGTGCCGGGGGAGGTGGTCGGGGGGCTCTCCTTTCGCGTGGAAACGCCATTTCTGAGCCGAATTTTATATGCCCGGAAGCTCAGCCTGATAACTTTGATTGGAAGCTTGTTGCTGTTAACGTCTGCCGCAGTTTGGTTGATGACCGGCGTGGCCCTCAAGCGTGAGCGGCAAGCCGAGAAGGAGCGGGAAGAGGCGGAACGGCAGTTGGCCGCCTCGGAGCAACTGTACCGAACCTTGGTCGACCATAGTTTGGTGGGCGTTTACCTCATTCAGGGGGACAGGTTTTTGTACTGCAACCCGCGAATGGCAGAGATGTTTGGCTATTCCCAGGACGAGGTAATTCAGCAAAAGCTGGTTGCCGATTTGGTGGCGCCCGAGGATCGCGAGCGGGTGGCCGAAAACCTGCGCAAGCGCTTTACCGGCGAGGTGCAGTTTGTCCGTTATACTTTTTCGGCCATGAAGGCCAACGGTACTCGCTTTCCAGTGGAGGTGTTTGGCGCCAGGGTGGTGCTGCCCTCGGGCCCCGCGGTACTGGGGACCATTGTGGATAACTCCGAGCAAGAAGCGGCTCGACAGGTGGTGGAAGCGGCCTACAGGGCAGTGGTGGCGCTTCCGGGGGAAAACGTGTTTCAAGCCGCCGCTGAATCGGTGGCGGCGCTGCTCCATGTGCCGGTGGTTTTTGTGGCCGAGGAAATCGACGGTCAGCTTTCCCTCCTGGGGGCCCACGGGGCAGTACAAAAGGAACTTATCCCCTTGGCAGGAACACCCTGTGAGGTGGCCATTCGTGAGAAGAGGCCTTTGGAGCTAGCGTCGGGTTTTGCTGCCCAATTCGGAACGCCCGGGTGGATTCAAGTGGTTCCCGAGTGCTACTTTGGGATGCCGCTGGTGGGCAGCGCCGGGCAGGCCCTGGGGATTTTGGCGGTTTTGGATAGCAAACCCCGGCAGCTTTCAGTTCTTGAGCGACAGATCCTGGAGATTTACGCGGTACGTCTGGGACGCGAATTGGAACGATTGCATTTGCTTCGCCAGCAAAAGGAACTGGAAAGCCGACTGGCGGCCCACGAAAAGCTAGCCGCGCTGGGGGTTTTGGCCGGCGGCATCGCTCACGATTTCAACAACGTCTTGGCGGGCATCGTGGCGGAAGCGGAAGTCCTTCGACGCTTGGTCCCGCCAGAAGCGCACGAGAAGGTGGAGCATTTGGTGAGCCTCGCCCAGCGGGGCGGCGAGGTGGTGCGGCGCATCTTGTCCTTTGCCCGGCCTTCCGTGACGAAGCCCGAACCAATTGCGGTGGCGGAGCTTGTTCAGGACACGGTAGAGCTTGCGCACCACACCTTCGGGCCGCAGTTCCACTTTGACCTTCAGGTGGAAGGGGAGCTGTTTGTGTTGGGTGAGGAGGCTTTGCTGCAGCAGGCGCTGCTGAACCTCCTCACCAACGCCCGGGACGCCATGCCCGAAGGGGGTTCGGTGGCCATTCGGGCCTATCCCAGGAACGGAGAGGTGGTGCTGGAAGTGGAAGACCAGGGGACCGGAATTGACCCCGTCCACTTGCCCCGGGTTTTCGATCCCTTTTTCACCACCAAACCCCGAGGCCAGGGCACGGGCTTAGGCCTTACCACGGTGTACCGCACGGTGGAAGCCCACGGGGGTACGGTGGCGATTGACTCCAGGCTGGGGGTGGGGACCAAGGTGACCCTGACCTTGCCCCGTATCCCGCCGCCACAAACCACCAAGCCCAGCGCGGCACCATCCACCTTGAAAGCTTCGCGTCCGGCAGGTTGCGGCGTTCTTTTGGTGGACGATGAGCCTGCCATTCTCGAGGGCTTGCGGCAGGTGCTGGAGCTGGAAGGCTACCGGGTGGTGTGCGCCAAATCGGCGGAAGAAGCGCTTCGTTCCTTTCAGCCCTCCGAAATTCATGTGGCGGTGGTGGACGTGCTCCTCCCCGGGGTTAACGGCATTCAGTTGGCCCAGCACCTCCTTGAAAAGAAACCGGATTTGGCGGTGGTGTTTTCCTCGGGCCATACTCCGGAAGCGCTACCGCCGGGGCTGGTGAGCCGCGATTCCGTGGTCTTCTTGCAAAAGCCTTACACCGCTCGGGTGCTTTTGGAAACCGTGGAAAGGCTCTGCTCCCGGGCTTAAGTGTCCGAAACGAAGGGGTTGGAAAGGCGTTCCTCGCCCACGGTGGTGGTGGGGCCGTGGCCGGGGTAGAGCACGGTGTCCCCCGGGAGCCGGTAAATCACCTGGCGAATGGAGGCCTCCAGCTCGTCCCAGGAGCCCCCCCAGAGGTCGGTGCGCCCTACCGAGCCGGCAAAGATCACATCCCCCACCACCGCCCAGGGTTGGCCGTTGTCCTCACCCAAGAAAACCACGTGACCGGGGGAGTGGCCGGGGCAGTGGCGCACCAAAAACCTTTCCCCGGCAAGGGAAAGCTCCAGGCCGTCCTTGAGGACGGGTTCGCCGGTCACCGCAGGAGGAGTGGGAAAGCCAAACATGTGCGCCTGGGTGGCAAGGTTTTCCAAAAGCGGGAGGTCTTTTTCGTGCAGCCACACCGGAACTTCGGGAAAGCTTTCCTTCACCGCGCCGCACCCCCAGGCGTGATCCAGATGGGCGTGGGTGAGCAACACGGCGCAGGGCTTTTTGTTTCGCCTTTTAAGCCAGAGGATCACCTGTTCCACGTCAAAGCCGGGGTCAACCAGAAAAACATCCTGGCAGCCCTCGGCTTCCAGCACCAGGCAGTTGGCGGCAAAGGGCCCCAGGGCAAAGGAGGTGACCTTCATGCCGCTACAAGCTTGGTAGTGAGCTCGCTGAGGAGCTTCACCAGCTTCCCTTGAGCTTTCGCCCCCGCCTCCAGCACCTCTTCATGGGAAAGCGGCCGGGTGGCAATGCCGGCGGCGTAGTTGGTCACCAGCGAAAGGCCCAAAACCCGAAGGCCCATGTGTCGGGCGGCAATCACCTCCTGTACCGTGGACATCCCCACCACGGTGCCGCCCAATTGCGCCAGCATGCGGACCTCTGCAGGGGTTTCGTAGGACGGACCCAAAACCCCGGCGTAAACCCCTTCCTGCACGGCAAAGCCTGCTTGCCGGGCCAGCTCCAGCGCCAGCTTCCGCAAATCGGGATCGTAAGCGTGGGTCATGTCCGGGAAAACCGGCTCCCGCCACCGCCCCCACTCCCCCACCAGGGGGTTGGCCCCCTGCAGGTTGAGGTGGTCGGCCAAGACCACCAGAGAACCCGGTTCCAACGTCGGGACCAGAGCCCCGGCGGCGTTGGTGAGGATGTAGGTGGAAACGCCCAGCAAGCCGGCCAAGCGGGGGATGGCCGCCACTTCCGCGGCGGAATACCCCTGGTACAGGTGAAAGCGGCCGTGGAACATCAGCACTCCACGACCCTGCACCTCCCAAAAGGAAAGGGTGGGGGTGTGGCCAATCAAGCCGTGCACCGGGAAGGGGAAAACCTGATGGTAGGCAAGCTCCAAGAGCTTGCGCGCTTCCGGCAGTACCAGCTCAATCCCTGAGCCGGCCACCACCGCGAGGCTCACCGGCAGCGAAGGCAGCTGCTCTTTGAGGACCCTTGCACGTTCTTCCAGAGCACGAGGTGTGAACTCCATAGGACGCTAAGCATACTCCAACTTGGCAGAGGTTTAACCCTGCTAAAATGGCCCGCTTCGCGGCTTACGCGAAGAGGAGGGTGCGGTGGAACCCATCGAGATCCTGCGAGCAAACCGGCGGGCCAAACTGGAGCAGCTCCGCCGTTGGGGTGTGGACCCGTTCCCCGCCAGGTTCCCCGTGGATGGGCGGGTGAGCGAGGTGGCCGCGCGCTTTTCCCATTTAGATTCGGAGCAGCTGGAGCAGCAAAAGCCGCGGGTGCGGGTAGGGGGCCGGGTGACGGCAGTGCGGCGCCACGGGAAGGCGGCGTTTTTCGATCTTTCGGACGGGGACGGCCGCTTGCAAGCCTACCTCCGCCAGGATGTGGTGGGTGAAAGCACCTTTGCGCTTTTGGAAACGCTGGACCTGGGGGATTTTTGGGGCGTGGAGGGGGAGCTTTTCCGCACCCGCACGGGCGAGCTTACGGTCCGCGTGGCGAAGGTCACGGTGCTGGCCAAGGCCCTGGCCCCTTGGCCGGAAAAGTGGCACGGCATCACCGACGTGGAGCTGCGGGCCCGCCAGCGCTACCTGGACCTTTACACCAACCCCGATTCCCGTCAGGTGTTCCTCACCCGCAGCAGGATCATCAAGAAAATCCGGCAGTTCCTGGACGAGCGGGGGTTTTTGGAGGTGGAAACGCCCATGATGCACCCCATCCCCGGGGGTGCCACCGCCCGTCCCTTCGTCACCCATCACAACGCTTTGGACATGAAGCTTTACCTGCGCATTGCCCCGGAGCTTTACCTGAAGCGGCTGGTGGTGGGGGGCTTTGAGCGGGTTTACGAGATCAACCGCAACTTCCGCAACGAGGGGATCTCCACCCAGCACAACCCCGAGTTCACCATGCTGGAGTTTTACTGGGCTTACGCCTGCTACGAGGACCTCATGGAGCTCACCGAGCAAATGCTCACGGAGGTGGCGGAAGAGGTGCTGGGGACCCTCAAGCTCCCCTGGGGGGAAAGCACCCTGGACCTTTCCCGCCCCTGGCGGCGGCTATCCATGCGCCAGGCGGTGCTGGCCTTTTCAAATATTGCCGCCGAGGACCTCAACGACCGGGCGCGTTTGGAAGCTCACGCCCGGCGTTTTGGGGTGGAAGGGGTGGAAAACTTAAGCTCGGGAAAGCTTTTGGCGGAAATCTTCGAACGGGTGGCCGAAGACCAGCTGCAAAACCCCACGTTCATAACTGATTTTCCGGCGGACATCTCGCCTCTCGCCAAGCGCAAGCCCGATGATCCCGAGCTTACCGAGCGCTTCGAGCTGTACCTGGGCGGCATGGAGGTGGCCAACGCCTTTTCCGAGCTCAACGATCCCGACGACCAGCGGGCCCGCTTTGAGGAGCAGGTGAAGAGGGGCGGCGGGGTGGTGGACGAGGACTACCTGTTGGCGTTGGAGCACGGCATGCCCCCCACCGCCGGCGAAGGCATCGGCATTGACCGCTTGGTCATGCTGTTCACCAACTCCCGCTCCATTCGCGATGTGATCCTGTTCCCGCTGTTGCGACCCAAAGACGAGAAAGCCTGAAAGCGTGGCGGGGGCTTCTGGTTCTTGCCGAAAGGAAGCCCAGCGCTCCGGGAGCGTGTTAGCCTTTAGGCGGTGCGCGCTCTTGCCTTTGTGGTGTTCCGCTACCTTCTGGGGCTTTCCCGACGGACCCATGTGGCCGTGGTCAGCGCCATTTCTTTTGTTTCCTTAGCTCTTGGGGCAGCGGCTCTGGTGCTGACCCTGGGGCTTTTGGAGGGCTTTCAGGGCACGGTCCGCGAGGAGCTGAGAAAATCCGGGCCCCACGCGCTTCTGGTGCCGGTTTTTGGTGACAAGCTCCCCTCCGGGGACTGGCTTTCCCAGCTTGCCGCCCGCCACCCGGGTTTTTCCTTTCGCAAGCTGGAGCGGGGCGTGGGGTGGCTTCTGGCGCTGGGGGAAGCCATTCCCGTGCAGGTGGAGGTTGTGGATGGGCTCTCCCAGGTGGAGGTGGACCGGGTGCTGGCCGCCAAGGGGGCCATTGGCCCGGGGGCGGAGGTGGACCTGCTTTCGCCGGCCCCGGTGCTCACCCCGCTGGGCCCTGTGCCCCGGCAGTTCCGGGTGCGGGTGGCCCGGGTGGTGGCCAGCCCGGCCCGGGCGGAAAGGGGCACCGTGCGGGTGCCCCGGGATCTGGGGCGGCAGCTCTTCCCGCAGGGGGGCCGGGAGGAGGTACAGGTGACGGTGCCGGCAGGCCAGGACCCGCTGGTGGCCTCCCAGCAGCTGGCGCCGGTTCCTCCGGGGGTGGTGCTTCGCCCCTTCCGGGAGCTCAACCGTCCGCTTCTGGCGGCGCTTTCCCTGGAAAAGCTGCTCATTGGCCTGGGGGTTTCGCTGATCGTTTTGGTGGCCAGCCTTAACTTGCTGTGCAACCTCACCATGCTGGCGGCGGAAAAGCGGGCTGATGCTGCCATCCTGCAAGCCATGGGGCTTTCTCCCCAAGGGGTAGCCCGGCTCTTCCAGGGGCTGGGGCTGGCCATTGGCGTGGGTGCGGGGGTGGTGGGGAGCTTGGGGGGCGCCCTTTTGGCTGAGGTCTTGCACCGGACCCAGGCCATCCCCCTTCCCCGGGGGGTTTTTGCGGTAAGCCACGTGCCTTTTGCCGTGCGGCCGGAGCATTTGGGGGTGGTGTTGGCGGTGACCTTCCTTGCCTCGTTTTTTGCTTCGCAGTTCCCGGCCCGGGCGGCGGCCCGCCGGTCGGTGCTGGAGGGGTTGCGCCGTGAGTGAGCCGATCCTGGTGGCCGAGGGGCTGTGGAAGGGCTACGGGGAAGGGGAGCGCCGGGTGGAGGTGCTGCGCGGCTTTTCGCTCACCGTGGAAAAGGGCGAAATGGTGGCGGTGGTGGGCCCGTCGGGGGTGGGCAAGAGCACGCTTTTGTACCTCCTGGGCCTTTTGGACAAACCCGACGCCGGCGAGATCGTGATCTTCGGCCAGCGTGCCAGCGCTTTATCTGAAGAGCAGCGGGCGCAGCTGCGCAACCGCAAGCTGGGCTTTGTCTTTCAGTTCCACCTGCTGCTTTCCGACTTCACGTTGGAGGAAAACGTGGCCATGCCCCTGCTTCTGGCAGGGGTAGGGAGGGAAGAAGCCCTCAAGCGGGCCAGGGAGCTTTTGGCGGAAGTGGGTTTGGCCTCCCGGGGCAAGCACTTCCCCGATGAGCTTTCCGGGGGGGAGCAGCAGCGGGGGGCGGTAGCCCGGGCCCTGGCTTGCGGTCCCGAGCTTTTGCTGGCCGACGAACCCACCGGTAACCTGGACGCCGTGGCGGCCCGCAGGTTTTTCGAGCTTTTGCAGGAGCTCCATTTGAGGGACGGCCTCACCAGTGTTATCGTCACCCATAACGAGGTTTTGGCGAGGGGGTGCCACCGGGTGGTGCACCTCCTTCCGGAAGCCTGACCCATGCTGGAGAACTTTACCGACCGCGCCCGTCGCACGCTGTTCTTTGCCCGCTACGAAGCGGCCAGGGCGGGAGCTGCCGCCATTGAGTCGGAGCATTTGCTGTTGGGGCTTTTGCGGGAAGCCGACGAGGTGGTGGAGCAGCTCCTGCACCGCTTTGGCGTGGATGCCCGCACCCTGCAACACGAGCTGGGAGGAGCTGACCGCCGGGAAGGGGTGGTGGCGGGGGACCTGCCGCTGGCTGAGGAAAGCCGCCGCATTCTGCTTTTAGCCGCGCACGAAGCGGAAGTGGCGGGGCAACTGGGGGTGGGCAACGAGCACATCTTCCTGGGGATCCTGCGCCTGGAGACCTGCCTTGCGGCGCGCATGCTGCACGCCCACGGCATCACGCTGTTTGCGGCCCGGGAGGAGCTGGCGGAAATTTCGCAGGAACGGGAAGCCCGGCGCGGAAAGAAAGAGCTCACAGCCCTGGCCGAGTTTGCCCGCGACCTCACCGAGTACGCAGCTTCCGGCAGCTTCGATCCGCTGGTGGGCCGCGAACAAGAGGTGGACCGGGTGGTGCAAATCTTGCTCCGGCGCACCAAGAACAACCCGGTGCTGCTGGGCGAGCCGGGGGTCGGGAAAACCGCCATCGTGGAGGGGCTGGCCCAGCGCATCGTCTCGGGCCGCGTGCCGGTGCAGCTTTCCGATCGCCGCATCTTTGCCCTCGACCTCACGCTGGTGGTGGCGGGCACCAAGTACCGGGGCCAGTTCGAAGAAAGGCTCAAGGCCATCCTGAAGGAGCTTAAGGAAAACCCGGAGATCATCATCTTCATTGATGAGCTGCACGTGCTCATTGGTGCCGGCTCGGCGGAGGGCTCGCTGGATGCCGCCAACATCCTCAAACCCGCCCTCTCCCGCGGAGAAATCACCTGCATTGGCGCCACCACCCTCAAGGAGTACCGCAAGTACATCGAAAAGGACCGTTCGCTGTCGCGGCGCTTTCAACCGGTAGTGGTGCAACCACCTGACGAGGAAACCACCGAAACCATCCTGATGGGGGTGAAGGAGCGCTACGAGCGGTACCATCACGTGGTTTACCCGCCGGAGGTGGTGAAGGCCGCTGTGCGGCTTTCCGGCAGGTTCATCACCGACCGGTTTTTCCCCGACAAAGCCATTGACGTGCTGGACGAAGCTGGAGCCCGGGTGAAGCTGCGGCAGGCCGCCACCTCCGAGCAGGTGCGGGCGCTTCAGGCGGAAGCGGCCCGCCTTTCCCGGGAGCTCAAGCGTGCGGTTTCCAGCAAGAACTTCGAGCAGGCGGTCACGCTCCGGGAACGGGAAGCGGAGGTGCGGGCCACCATCAAGCGACTGACCCAGGCCATGCCCCAGGATGTGCCGGCCTTTCCGGTAACCGTGGCCGATGTGGAGGAGGTGGTGGCTTCCTGGAGCGGTGTGCCGGTCACAGAGCTGCGCCAGGAGGAAGCCGAGCGCTTGGCAAAAATGGAGGAAATTTTGGCCGAGCGCATCGTGGGCCAGGGGGAAGCGCTGGCGGCCATTGCCCGGGCCATCCGCCGGGCCCGTTTGGGGGTCACCCGCGGCCAGCGGCCCATCGGTTCCTTCTTTTTCCTCGGGCCTTCGGGGGTGGGCAAAACGGAAGTGGCGAGACAGCTGGCCCGCTTCTTGTTTCATTCGGAAAAGGCCCTGGTGCGCTTCGACATGTCCGAGTACATGGAAAAGCACACGGTTTCCCGCCTCATTGGCTCCCCACCTGGCTATGTGGGCTACGAAGAGGGGGGGCAGCTCACCGAGCGCGTCCGGCAAAAGCCCTACTCGGTGGTGCTTTTTGATGAAATCGAAAAGGCGCACCCGGACGTGGTGCATTTGCTCCTGCAGGTTTTAGACGACGGGGTGCTCACCGATGCCTTTGGCGACCAGGTGAACTTCAAGAACACCCTCATCATCATGACCTCCAACTTGGGCAGCCGGGAGCTGGTGAGCACCGGCACGGTAGGTTTTGGCAACGGCGCTCACGCAGCCTCCTACGAGCAGCTTAAGGAAACCGTGCTCCGCGAGCTGCGGCGCTTTTTCCCGCCCGAGTTTCTCAACCGGCTGGACGACGTGGTGGTGTTCCACCCGCTCACCCGGGAGCATTTGGAGCAAGTGGCGGCGCTCTTGCTTGCCGATTTGGTGGAGCACTTGGCAAGCCAGGGCATTTCCTTGCAGGTGGAAGCCAACGTGGCCCAGTGGTTGGTGGAGCAGGTGGGGGTGCAGCCTTCCTTGGGAGCGCGGCCGCTGCGCCGGGCCGTCCAACGCTTTGTGGAGGATGCGGTTTCCGATTACCTGGTGACCCACCGCCCGCTCCCCGAAGGCCCCCTGGTGGTTCGGGTGGAGGACGGGCAAGTCAAGGTTGAGGCAGCCAAGGAGGAACTGTGCAGAGCATGAGGTGGGCGCTTGCTCTCTTGCTGGTCTTGTTGCCCTCGGGCCTATTGGCCGGGGGGCCGGTGATTAAGGAAATCCGCGTGGAAGGCGGCGCCACCGTCACCGACGAAACCGTGGAGTACTACCTTGGCGTGGGCGTCGGCGACAGCTTGGACGAAGCGGCCATTGCCAAAAACTTCCACCGCTTTTGGGAATCCGGGCTTTTGGAGGACCTGAAGGTGGAGGTGGAAGACCTCCCCGACGGCAATGTGCGGCTGGTGGTAACGGTCAAAGAGAGGGCAAAAGTCACCGAGTACGAATTTAAGGGCAACAAGAAAATTGCCACCTCCACGCTTAAGGAAAAGCTGGATACCGCAGGCATTTCGCTCCGTCGCAACGTGCCGCTGCGGCAGTCGGAAATTAACCGCATTCGCCGCACGATCCTGGACGAGTACGCCAAAGAAGGCTACCTGTCGGCCAGCGTGGAGCCGGTGCAGGAAAACGTGGGTCCCAACCAGGTCAAGGTGACGTTTGTCATTGACGAAGGGGCCAAGGTCCGCATTAGCGAGATCCGCTTTGAGGGCAATCAGGTGTTTTCCGATGCCCGCTTGCGCCGGGCCATGAAGAAGATCAAGGAGCGCAGCTTCCTGCGCCCGTGGGGTAAGAAGATCATTTGGAACCAGGAAAACTGGGGTGAGGATTCGGAAAACCTCAAAAAGCTTTACCTCAACCACGGCTACAAGGACGTGGTGATTGGCGAGCCACGGGTGGAATTGGTGGCCAAAAACCCCGACGCTCCCACGCAAGCCAAGAAGAAGTTCACCACGGTGGTGACCATTCCGGTGCAGGAAGGCCGCCAGTACCGCATGGCTTCTCTGAAAATTGAGGGGGCCACGGTTTTTGAGGAGGAAAAGCTGCGCAAGCTTTACGAGGTGAAGCTGGGCTCCATTTACAACTACTCCCAGGTGGAAGCGGGCAACGAAGCGGTGCGCACCCTTTACCAGTCCAAAGGCTACATTTACGCGTACACCAGCCAAATCCTCCGCACCCGGGAGGGCAGTGAGGACGAGCTCGACGTGGTCATTCAGGTGTTTGAGGGGGACCGCTGGCGGCTGGGAAGGCTGGAGTTTTCCGGCAACACCAAAACCCAGGATAAGGTCCTGCGGCGGGAGTTTCGGCTTTTTGAAGGCGATTTTATGAACATGACTGCCTTCAAGCGATCGCTGTTCAAGGTCAACCAGCTGGGGTACTTCAAGCTCACCGAAGATCCAGTGTCCTTTGATTTCGACCAGGAAAACCGCCTGGTTAACGTCACCATTAAGGGCCAGGAGGTGGGGCGCACCGACATTCAGTTTGGTGCTGGCTATTCCGAACTGGACCGCTTTTTCCTGCAGTTCATGTTTAACACCCGAAACTTCATGGGCCGCGGCGAGACCCTGGGGGTGGCGGTGCAGAGCGGCACCAGGGCCGATACCTATTCCCTTTCCTTTTCCGAGCCTTACTTCTTGGACAAACGGATGTTCATCGGTGGCTCCATTTACAAAACCAGCTACGATTTGCTCACGCAAAACCGCGATGCCAAGGGTCTGTCGGCGGTTTGGGGCGTGAGCGTGGGGGATTTTGGCACCTTTTCCTTGAGCTACGGTTTTGAGGACGTCTTTGCCAAGTTTGCGGTGGTGCGCACGGTTCCCGCTGGTGGTGAGCCCCGTGCCCCCCACCGGCGTCCGTTGCCACCTCCTTATCCGGGCATGCCGGCTCCTAACCTTTATTTCGAAGAAGCCAGCGGTGTGACCTCGGCCATTACCCCGGCCTTTGGCTATGACTCTAGGGACGACCCCTTTGACCCCAACCAGGGCCTGAGCTACTTTGCCAGGATTCGAACCGCCGGTGGTGTTCTGGGTGGGGACTTCAACTACGTGCGGCCGGAGGTTGGCTTTTCCATTTTCCACCCCCTTACCCGCCGCTACATTTTGGCGGCCAACGTGGAGGCGGGCTGGATCCGGCCCTTCAACGGTTCGCAAATCCCCCTTTACGACCGCTACTTTCTCGGTGGCGAGCGGTCGCTCCGGGGCTTTTCTTACTACTCGGTAGTACCCCGTAAAGACAACGGTGACTTCTTCCTTACCCCCAACGGCTCCCGCATGGGCGGCGACCGCTACCTGCAGCTCAACCTGGAGTACCAAATCAAGCTTGGGGGTCCGTTAAAGTTCATCTTGTTTGCCGACGTGGGAAACACCTGGCACGAGCAGCAGGGCTGGCAGTTGGGGCTTTTGCGCTACTCCGCGGGGGCGGAGCTGCGGATTACCCTGCCCATCTTCCAGGCGCCGCTGCGGTTCATTTACGGGGTCAACCTCAAGCCGTTCCCGGACGAAAAGCGCAGCGATTTTCAGTTTTCCATCGGCACGACCTTTTAGCAGTGGCAGCCACCCGCAACCTCCGGGGGGCGGGAACGTACAAGCCACGGGAGGTGACCATGCGTCGTTGGGCTTTGTTTTTTGCGCTTTGGCTTTTGCCGCACCTTTTGCTGGCCCAAACCAAGCTCTTGCGCTTCCCCGATGTGTACGGCGGGGAGGTGGTCTTTTGCTATGCGGGTGACCTGTGGAAGGCCCCAGCGGGTGGCGGCCTGGCGGTGCGCCTCACCGCTCATCCCGGTCAGGAGCTTTTCCCCAAGTTTTCCCCCGATGGAAAGTGGATTGCCTTTACCGGGCAATACGACGGGGACGAGCAGGTGTACGTGATCCCCTCCCAGGGCGGGGAACCCAAACAGCTCACCTATTACCCGGCCAAAGGACCTTTAGCGCCCCGGCACGGCTACGACAACCAGGTTTACGGCTGGACCCCCGACGGCAGCGCGGTGCTGTTTAGAAGCTTCATGGACGCCGACGGGGGGCGCACGGAAACCGCGCTGTACACGGTGAAGCTCACCGGAGGTTTGCCGGAGAAGCTGCCGATGCCTACCGCCGGCGCTGGGGATTTTTCTCCCGACGCCAAGAAGATGGTGTACTCGCCGCTCTTCCGCGACTTCCGCACCTGGAAGCGCTACGAAGGGGGCTGGGCTCAGGATCTGTACATCGTGGATCTGGCTTCTCTGGCTTTAACCCCTGTTTCCCCCACCAAGCGCACCGAGCGGGACCCCATGTGGATTGGGGACAAGGTTTACTTCGTTTCCGATCGGGATGGCACCTTAAACCTTTACAGCTTTGACCCCAGGAACCAAAACACCGAGCAACTCACGCACTCTAAAACCTGGGATGTGCGCTGGGCCTCCTCGGACAACCGGCGCTTCATCGTTTACGAGTTCGGTGGCGAGCTGCGGCTTTTCGACACGCAAACCAAGGAAGACCGCGCCATCCCCATCACCGTTCCTGATGATGGCCTGGCGGCCCGTCCTTCCTGGTATCGGGCCGACAAGAACGTGGAGGACTTCGCCTTGAGCCCCGCTGGCGAACGGGCGCTTTTTGTGGCGCGGGGCGACATCTTTACGGTTCCCGTGGAAAAAGGGCCCACCCGCAACCTCACCCAAAGCTCGGGGGCCCACGACAAGTGGGCGCGCTGGTCTCCCGACGGGAAGTACGTGGCGTTTGTGTCCGATGCCGATGGCGAGGAAAACATTTACCTGGTGGCCCAGGACGGCTCGGAAAAACCGGTACAGCTCACCAAGGGCTTGACCGCCATGCTTTACGCTCCCGAATGGTCCCCCACCGGCACACACCTGGCCTTCGCTGACAAGGACGGCAAGGTTTACCTCCTGGATGTGGCCAAGAAAACCTACGAGCTCATCGCCCAGGATGAGCGTTCCCGGGTGCAGGACTACAGCTTTTCGCCGGATGGCCAGTTTTTGGCCTTTTCGTTAAGCGATGCCAACGAAAACCGCTCCATTTACATTTACAGCTTGGCGGAGAAGAAACTCCACCGGGTCACCGATGAGCTTTTCGACGAGTGGGAGCCAGTGTGGGATCCCGAGGGCAACTACCTCTATTTCCTTTCCGATCGCGAATTTACCCCGCAAATTTCACAAGTTGAGTGGAACTTTGCCGGCAACCGCATGACCCGCCTTTACGCCCTGGTGCTTAAGAAAGACGGCAAGCACCCCTTCCCGCCGGAATCCGATGAGGTGAAGGTAGAAAGCGAAAAGCAAAAGAACGAAGCGGAAGCAGGCGGCGAAAAGGAAGCCGACAAGCAAGGAGAAAAAGGCAAGGCCAAACCCGAGAAGAAGTTGCCCACGGTGGTGGTGGACTTCGAGGGCTTGGGGCAAAGGGTGGTGCCAGTGCCTCTGGAGGGCGAAAACTACGGTGGGCTTGCGGCGGTGAAGGGCTACCTTTTGTACATCAAGCGCGGGGCGCCGTTTTACGGTCGCGATTCCTACGCCAAGCCCGGTCTGTACATTTACGATTTGAAAAAGCGCGAGGAATCGCTGCTGGTTGGCGAAGTGGGGTCCTATGCGGTTTCTGCTGATGGGAAAAAGGTCCTCGTGCAGCAGGGGAAGGCCTACAAGGTTTACGACGTCAAACCGCAGGCCAAGGACCCCAAGACCGTGTCCACGGCGGATCTCAAGGTGTACCGGGTTCCCCAGGAGGAGTGGGCGGAGATTTTCCGCGAGGTGTGGCGTCGCTACCGCGACTTCTTTTACGTGCGCAACATGCACGGCTACGACTGGAAAGCCATTGGCCAGCAATACGAGAAGCTCTTGCCTTACGTCAAGCACCGCAGCGATTTGAACTACCTCTTAGGGGAAATGGTTTCCGAGCTCAACGTGGGGCATGCCTACATTCAAGGCGGGGACTTCGAAATTCCCGAAAGACCGCAAGTGGCTCTGCCCGGGGCCCGCTTTGCCCTGGATGAAAAGGCCGGCCGCTACCGCATTGCCAAGATCTTCACCGGCGATCCCTTTGATGATAAGTACCGTGCGCCGCTTTCGGAAGTGGGTGTGGATGCGCGGGTTGGGGATTACGTGCTGGCGGTGGACGGTGTGGAGCTCAAGGCCCACGACAACATTTACCGTTTGCTCCAGCACAAGAAGGACCCCGTGACCTTGACGCTCAACAGCAAGCCGAGTTTCGAAGGAGCGCGAAAGGTCACCTACAAGCCCATCTTTGATGAGTCCAACCTGCTGTACTACGAATGGGTGAAGGAGAACCGCGAAAAGGTGGCAGCTCTTTCCGGCGGTCGCATTGGCTACCTGCACATCCCCGATATGGGCGCCGACGGCATTTACGAGTTCATCAAGTGGTACTACCCGCAAATCCGAAAGGAAGGCTTGGTCATTGATGTGCGCTCCAACGGCGGCGGCAACGTCTCCCAGTGGATCATCGAACGGCTGGACAACAAGCTCCTGGGCACGCGCTTTGGCAACCGCGGCGACCAGGCCCGCACCTACCCCTACACGGTGTTTTACGGGCACATGGCTTGCCTTTTGAACCAAACCTCAGCTTCTGACGGCGACATCTTCCCCCACATGTTCCGCAAGGCAGGTCTGGGCCCGCTCATCGGCAAGCGCTCCTGGGGCGGGGTGGTAGGGATTTCCTCCCACGGGCCGCTCATTGACGGTGGGCAGGTTTTTGTGCCCGAGCAGGGCACCAACGACGTGGACGGCTCGTGGGTCATTGAGGGCCACGGGGTGGATCCCGACATCGAGGTGGACAACGACCCCGCTTCGGTCATTGCCGGCCGGGACAACCAGCTGGAAAGGGCGGTGGCGTACCTCCTGGAGAAAATCGAGAAGGAACCCCGCAAGCTGCCCCAGCGCCCACCGGATCCGGTCAAAACCAAGTAGCGTCACAGGCCTTTCCCATACGCCCCGGGCTTAGCCCCGGGGCTTTTTCTTTAACGGCTGTGCTCAAGCCCTATCACTTTCAACGCGAGTCCAGTCATCGCGCTACGAAACCAGCGTTCTGTCTGTGGGGCCGCCGCTCCGCATGTGGGGCCGGCGCTCCTGCGCCGGCTGAGAGAAAAGCGACCCGCGACGGAGCGCGGGTCCCACATTTCTTGTTTGCTTCTGTGGGGCCGGCGCTCCTGCTGTGGGGCCGCTGCTCCGCGGCGGCAAACAGAAAAGAAGACCCGCGACGGAGCGCGGGTCCCACATTTTTTCCCTGTGGGAGCGCCGCTCCTGCGCCGGCAAAGTGCCGTCGTTTAACCGAGGAAGTAAAATACGCTCATGAACGAGCGTTTCCTGGCATTGTGGCGGGAGCCGGCCACACGCTTTGTGCTGCTTTTTGCCGCGTGGCTTACGGTTTTGTTTTTGCTTTTGGCTTTAAAGCCGGTGAACGACCATCTGGTGGAGCCCTACACGGCGTTTATTGCCCAAGAGGCGGCGGTGGTGTTGCGTTGGTTTGGGGTGGAAGCGCAAGCGGTGGGGATGACCTTGAGCTCGCCGCGTTTTTCCGTAGCGATTTTTCACGGCTGCAACGGGCTGGAAGCCAGCATCGTGCTTCTCTCCGGCATTTTAGCTTTCCCCTCCCGCTGGCGCTGGAAGGCTTTTGGCGTGGTGTTGGGTCTTTTGGTGATTCACGTGGTGAATTTGGTGCGGGTGCTTTCGCTTTTTGTGCTGGGGATGGTGAAGCGGGAGTGGTTTTCGGCCTTTCACAACGTCATTTGGCAGGTGGTGATTGTGGTTTTGGCGGTAGCGTTGCTGGTTGTTTGGGCCCAGTACGGGAAGAGCAGGGCGCTGGCGGCGCCGGCGGAGATGGGACGTGGGTAGAAGCGCAGCACCGGCAAGGAAAGCTGCGCAACCTGCGGCTCAACTCCGTGTGCTGCGCCGCCGGTTTTTCCGGCGGCTTGCCTACGCCTTTTGTGCCAGTGCCCTGGGGTGGTTGCTTCTGAAAGGACCTTACGGTGCCGCGGTGAGCTGGGTGGCGCAGGGCCTTACCCGCATGGTGTCGTTTTCAACTGCGCCGGTATTGGAAGCCCAGGGAAACCACGTGGTGATTGGGCGGCGGGACTTTCGCGCCGACTCGGGTTGGCTGCAGCTGTCCTTGCTGCAGGTTCATGCCAACACCATTCCTTTTTTTGCCTTGGGGTTTGCTTTGGCTTCCTCCCGTTCGTCGCGCTTTCGGGTGTTAAAAGCCTTTGCTTGGCTGGCGGGGGCTCACGTGGTGTCCCTGGTGGCCGAAGCGCAGTGGTTTTACGCCAGCCAGCTGGGGGCCTGGAGCGTTGCCAACTACTCGGAGTTTTCCCGGGCCTTCTGGGGTGTGTTGCGGTTTTTCTTTAACCTGGCGGTGCCTTACGCCTTGCCCATCGTGTTGGTGTTCTGGGCGGTGCCGGAGGAAACCGCCATGCTTTTGGGTTTGCCGCAAACCACCCTCCGGCGCACTACCTCGTAATGGCCGCCGTAAAACCAAGCATTCGCAAGGACGAGGGTGCGACCGGGCTGTGACTGTCAGCCCTGCGCAGAAGCTTTCGTTTTGCAGCTGCGTGATTTGACGTAAAAATGCAATGAGGGCCGACGCTCGAGTTCTTCCTGCGAGTTTTACCTGTGTAACACTCTTGCAATTTACATGTGATGGTGTTACATTGCTTACACGGGGCGAGCAGCTAGCCCCGACGGAAAGGGGGGATCAAGCCATGGCCTTTATTCAGTGCGGGTTAGCTTTGTTGGCTTCCGGCAGCGTGCTGGTGGGCAGCCACACCGGTACACCGGTGCGGAAGCTGGAGCGGGGAAACGCGCCAGCGATGTACTCGGCCCACCAGTTGGAGGCGTACCTCACACCCCAACAGGTGGAGTACATCCGGCCGGGCCTAAAGATTACGGTCGCAAGCGTTACGATTCCCGCGGATCGGCGCCCGGTGGTGGAAGTGACCTTTGTGGATGATCTGGACCAACCCCTGGATCGGTTGGGGAAGGTCACGCCGGGGGCTATTTCCATTAGCTTTGTTTTGGCCTACTACAACCCTGAAGCGCGGGACTACGTGGCTTATACCACCCGAACCCAAACGAGCCCCATCACCGGTCAAAGCGCCGTGCAGGCTTCGGCGGATTCCGGAGGGACGTGGGAAGATTTGGGGCTAGGCAGGGCCAGGTACCGCTTTAAGACCGCCCTTCCCGAGGGGTTTGCGGCTAACAAAACGCACACTCTTGGGATTTACGCCACCCGTAACTTAACGGCCATCTTAGGCAAGAACTACTACGCCAACGTGCTTTACGATTTCCGGCCCGACGGTCAGGCGGTAACCGCCAAGTGGGATGGGCTGTCCACCGCCGTTTGCAACTCCTGCCACGACCCGCTCCAGCTTCATGGCGGGGNNCCGGGCGTGGAGGTGAAGCTTTGCGTTTTGTGTCACAACGCCACCCAGTCGCTGGATCCCGACACCGGCAATAAGGTGGAGTTCCGGGAGATGATTCACAAGATCCACCGGGGCAAGGACCTTCCCAGTGTGCAGGCCGGTCGGCCCTACAGGATCATTGGCTTCAACCAGTCGGTTAATGATTACTCCACCGTGGCGTTCCCCCAAGACATCCGCAATTGCACCAAGTGCCACCAGGGGACCAGCGAGGCCCACATTTGGTACACCCGGCCTAACCGGACGGCCTGCGGTTCCTGCCACGACAACGTGAACTGGGAAACTGGCGAAGGCCACGCGGCGGGTCCTCAAGCCAACGATGACGCGTGCGCATCTTGCCACGTTCCTGAAGGTGAGTCGGAATTTGACGCTTCGATTAAGGGAGCTCACACGGTTCCCACCAAGTCCAAGCAGCTTCGCGGTCTGAGCATGGAAATTCTCGCCGTAACCAACGCTGCCCCCGGGCAAAAGCCAACGGTGACGTTCCGCGTGACCAACAAGGACGACGGCAGCGTGGTTGCTCCCTCTAGCCTCAACTCTTTGAACCTGCACTTGGGTGGTCCCACCACGGATTACGCCAGCTATGTCACGGAAAGCGCCCGGGGGGCGAGCTTTAATGGCGACACCGCGGTGTACACCTTTAATTACGCTTTGCCGGCAGACGCCAGTGGCACCTGGGTGGTGACGGCCGATGCCTACCGCAACGTGACCATTGATAACCACACCGAGACCGGCTTAACCCTGCGGGAGGCGGCGCAAAACCCCGTGTACTACTTTGCGGTAACCGATAGCCAACCGCAGCCGCGCCGGGCGGTGGTGGATCTGGCGAACTGCAACAAGTGCCACGATACGCTCGCCCTGCACGGCGGCCAACGCTTCAAGACTGAGGAATGCGTGGTGTGCCACAACGCCAACAAGGACGACCGCGGCCGTCGCCCCGCCGACAAGCAGCCACCAGAATCGGTGCACTTCAAGTACCTCATTCACAAGATCCACACCGGTGAGGACCTTTCCCGGGACTTCACGGTGTACGGCTTTGGCAACGTGCCGCACAACTACAACGAGGTTCGCTACCCCGGTGACCGCCGCAACTGCGTGACCTGCCACAAGGCCGGCACGTACCAACTGCCGCTGCCGTCGGGGTTGTTGCCTACCCAGGCCCCGCGCGATTACTACACCCCCATTCAGCCTGAGGCTGCCGCATGCCTTTCTTGCCACGACACCGCCTACGCCGCCGCGCATGCCTACGTCAACACCGCTCCCTTTGCCGAGGCTTGTGCTGCTTGCCATGGCAACAACGCGGAGTTTTCGGTTGACAAGGTCCACGCCAGGTAGAGATGGCCGAGGGGCGGGTGGCTTGCCACCCGCCCTTTGTGGCTTACCGAGAGAAAGGTGGTGACCATGAACGTGAAGCTGGCAACGATTGCTAGCCTCGGCCTCCTGGTGGTGGCAAGTGCCGTTGGGGCACAGAAGTTTCAACCCTGTAGCAGCTGCCACCAGGACCTGGCCAAGGCGTTTGCCCAAAACCCCCATGCCTTAGTGGCTGGGGACCTGGAAAACGATTCCACCTGTGTTTCCTGCCACGGTGAAGGTAAAGCACACGCCCAGTCCGGCGATGCTAGCCAAATTCAAGTTCCCCGCGGCCAAGAGGGGCAAGGGGTGTGTTTGTCGTGCCATGGCAAGGACGAGGGCCTTTGGCAGGGGGCTCCGGGCGCTCATATTCGGGGAGGCGTGGCGTGCGCCAGCTGCCACCGCATCCACGACGCCCAGGATCAGCCCCTGCTGCAAGTTTCGTCACGGACCCTGTGCTCTCCTTGCCATCGCCGGGAGGTTTCGGAATTCCGCAAGCCCTTTGCCCACAAGCTGGATCGCGGTGGCATGGAGTGCGTTTCCTGCCACAACCCCCACGGCGGCAAGGGCAAGGACAGCTTGAAGGAAACCAGAACCGGTGAGAGCGTGTGCGTGAGCTGCCACGTGGACAAGCGGGGACCGTTCGTCTTTGAGCACGGCACGCTGACCGACTCGTGCCTGAGCTGCCATCAACCTCACGGCTCCAACAACCCCAAGCAGTTGATTCGCGCCCGCGTGGACCAGCTGTGCTTGGAGTGCCATACGGGCGTGGGGAACCCCGGTGCGGGTTCCCAGCCTCCATCCCTGCACGATCTGCGTAGCCCCCGTTACCAAAACTGCACCACCTGTCACGTGGCCATTCACGGATCGGCGAGCTCGCCGATGTTCCTGCGATAGGAGGATGCCATGAAGAAAGCATTTGCCTTCCTTGCCTTCTTGCTGCTCCTGGCCTGGCCAGGGCTCCTCCCGGCGCAGGAGCAGAGCACGACGCTTTCCTTGGGCTATCAGTGGGTCACGCTTTCGGGCAGCCAGGAAACCTACCGTAGCCAGGTGGATGAGGATGACGGCCTGGTGCTGGACCAGCTGCACCTAAACCTCACGGACGGGGGGTGGTTTGACACCCTCAACCTTTCCGCTTCAGGTTTTGGTGGCTCCCCCACCGGCAGCTTGCGTTTCACCGCTGCCCAGCGCCAAGCCTACCGGCTTTCCCTCAACTACCACCGGGGTCGGCGGGTTTCGGAGCTGCTGGACTTTGCCAATCCCCTGGCGGGCGCCGGGGTTTTTCCCGGACAACACACCGCCCACGGGGTTTTGGATCGCTTTGATTTGAACGTGGAGCTTTTCCCCGGCAAAACCATCATGCCCCTTTTCTCCTACCAGTACGTGCGGGACCGGGCGGAAGGCACAACCACTGTCCACCTTGGGCAGGACGAGTTCCTCCTGGGGGGATCTACCTTTTACCGCACCCATGAGTTCCAGGCGGGTGTGGGGCTCCATTTGGGGTTTTTGGATGCGGTGGTGCTCCAGGGCTGGCGCAACCAGGACGGGAAGTCCCGTTTTGCGCTGTTCCCGGGGGCGGGTCAGGGGAACAACCGGCGGCCAGTGCTGGACCGGGATGTGACGCTGTCCTCGTTTAAGCGCTCCAACAGATACTCCACCGATGCCCCTTACACCACCGCGGTGGTTTCCGCGCGCCTGGCATCCTTTGCCCGCCTTTCCGGCCGCTACGTGTACCAGGACACGGAAACCGACTCCCGGCTGTCGGAGCAAGCCGCGGGAAGCCTGGTTTCTTTCAAGCTCCAGCGCTTTTTCCAGGGGTTTGCCGAGGCGGCGTTGGGGGAAGCCAAAGCCCCCAACTGGCGGGGCGAGGGTAAGCTCGAGCTCACCTTGCCGGCGGGCTTTGCGTTCACGGCTACTTACGGCCAGCGCCACCGGGAGCTTTCCGGCTGGTCGCTGCTGCAGGACACCTACCTGGGCACTATCAACTTCTCCGGCTACCAGGGCGGCGATGTCACCAAGCTCCTCACCGCCCGCACCGCTCTCACCCGGGACGAAAAGGAGTCGGTGGGAACGCTGGTTTCTCCGCGTTTTGGACCGGTGAGCGTGTGGGCTTCCTTTGGCACCACCAAGCAGGAATTCACGATCGAGCCCGATGCCCAGGAAATCGTGGTCCCCGGCAACCAGGGTGGCTATTTTGAGCGCGAGGTGGACCGCCTCGGTGCCGGTCTTAACGTGAACGCCGGTCCTTTCCTGCTGTCCGTGGACTACCGCAAGGACTCCGCAGACAGGGTGGTGCTGCGCACCGATGTGCTGGAATCAAAGAAACTCCGCGCCCGCGCCCAGGTGAAGCTGGGGATCTTCGAGCTCGCCGCCAACGCTGAAAAGCTGGACGCCAACAACGACATCCCCAACAACGCCTACGACGTGTCCGGCAAGGATTGGACCGCGGAGCTACGGGTCAACCCCACCGAGGCTTTCTCCTTCTGGGGCGCTTACGGCAAGTTCAAGACCGACACCAGCATCGTGATCCGCCGGCCCGAAGACTTCACCTTGGCAAGCTCGCTTTACAGCGAAGACGGTTCGCTTAAGGAAGGGGGCTTGAGCTACCGGAGCAAGGCGTTTGTGGGGGAAGCGGGTTACTGGAAGCTGGAAAACGAGGGCAGCCGCGGACTTTCCTACGATCGCGCCTTTGCCCGGGTGGAGGTCCCGCTGGAATCAGGGTTGGGGCTGGGCTTCGAGGCGGCCCGCTACAAGTACGAGCAAACCGCCTTCACCCTGGCCAACTACACCGCCAAGCGCTACCTCTTCCTGGTGCGCTACCAGAAGTAACGCGCTGTTGGCAAAACGAAAACGGCCCGCGCTTCGGCGCGGGCTTTTTCTTACGGGGCCCCGGGCCCGGAGCTGTGAGCTTGACCCGGGCCTCCAGGGACGTAGGGTATAATGAGTCCAGCTAAAGGAGGTGGATCATGGCCAGTACACCCCCGCCGGTTCCGCCGGCGCCGGTAGCAACGCCGCAACCCCCGGCTCCAAAGAAGACCAGCCCCTGGGTTTGGGTTGGGGTGGGTTGCGGGGCTTTGCTTTTAATTGTGGTCTTGGTGTTTGTCGTGGGAGGGCTCATCCTCTTTAAGAAGGGCAAGGAATTCGTCGAGACCGCCGAGAAGAACCCCGCGGTGGCTGCCGCCAAGATTATCGCGGCGGCGAACCCCGACATTGAAGTGGTGGAATCCGACGATAAAGCCGGCACCGTGACCTTGCGCAACAAGAAAACCGGGGAGACCATCACCGTTAACGCCGAAGACATCAAAAAGGGCCGGTTGAAGTTCACCAACGAAAAAGGCCAAGAGGTGACTGTGGAAGGCGGCCAGGAAAAAGGGCAGTTCAAGGTTTCTTCTGAGCAAGGGGAATTGGTGTTTGGTGAAGAGGCCAGCGACCTTCCCGCCTGGGTGCCGGTCTACCCGGGCGCGAAACCTTCCGGCAGCTGGCAGGCGCGGGCTCAAGGTGGACTTGGCGGTATCGCCGCTTTTGTGACCCCGGATGCCCCTGACCGGGTCATGAGCTTTTACGAGCGGGAAATGAAGGCCCGGGGTTTTTCCCCGAACACCTCGCGCTTTGAGCAAAACGGCAAGCTGGTGGGCGGCCTGGTGCAGGGGAAAAACGCCCAGGGCCAGCAGCTGATGGTGACGGTAACAGTGGAAGAGGGGCGAACCGGCATAGCGATTAACTACGAAGGGAAGTAAATCCCTCGACCTTGCCCGGCGCGCCCAGAGCTACGCTTTTACTTGGGTAGGCTGCCGCTAGTGCAGCGCCACGGAGACCAGCACCACTGCGGCTACACCTAACGCCGTGGCGATTACATCGCGCTTGCGGCATCTGGGGGTGGTGAGCGAAGGGATGAGGTCCGAAGCTCCCAGGTAGAGGAAAAACCCGGCCAGCGCCAAAAGCATCCAGGCCATGCCCTCTTCGGGGACGGGAACGCCTAAGCCTGCAAAAAAGCCCGCCAGGAGCAGGCCGGCGTTGGCCAGCAGCACCTGGGTGGCTTGGGAGCGGCGGTGGTGGTGGGAAAGTACCAGGCTCACGGTGGTGAGCCCATCGGCAAACTTGTGGGCCGAAAGAGCGGTAGCTACCGCCACCAGAGCCGGAAGCCCTTCCCGCCAGGCCGCCGCAAGCGCCAAACCATCCAAGCCCGAGTGGAGCAAGAGCCCCACCGCCCCGTGCATGGCCAGGGGAGGATGGGTGTGCTCGGTGGTGGGGCACTGGGCGTCCAGGCCGTGGGGGTGGGGGTGCAGGATGTGCAGCTTGTCCAGCGCCATGGTGGTCACGAAGGCCAAAAGCACCAGCATGGCGCCCTGATGCGGGTCGGCAAAGGAACCCAACCCCTCGGGCACCAGCTCCCCCAGGGCCAGACCCACCAAGGTGCCGGCGGAAAAGGCCAGAAACAGCCGGCTGTGGCGCTCCCAGGTGAGCGGGACTACCCCTCCCAGCAGCGTGGCCAAAACCACCGCCAGCACCAAACCGCCACCAGCCAAACCCATGGGGGCATTGTAGCCTGCCTTTGGCCGCAAGCCCGCTAGAATGGGGCCATGGCCGACCGGGTAAGGCTGGACGTTTTTTTGGACGTGGCTTGCTTGGCCAAGACGCGTTCTCAAGCCAAGGAGCTTTGCGACGGGGGCAAGGTGGAGGTGAACGGCGAGCGGGCCAAGCCCCACCGCTTGGTGGGGGCCGGGGACCGCATCAAGCTCACCCTGGGGCCGGGACGGAAAAGGGAAGTGGTGGTGCGGGAGGTGCGGGATACCCACGTGTCCAAGGCGGAAGCCCGCACCCTTTACGAGGACGTCACCCCGCCTCCTACCCCGGAAGAGCTGGCCCTGCGCCGCATGGCGCCGCCCCCGGCACCGCCCAAGGGCTGGGGGAGGCCGGAAAAGAAAGACCGTCGGGCTTTGGAGCGCCTGCGGGGGCGGAAGTGAAGCGAACGCGCCGTTTTGGGGGCTGGGGCTTTACCGACACAAAGGTGCTACCTCCTCCGGCGGCGCTTTCTCTTTTGGAAAGCACGTTGGGAAAAGGGGAAGCTTTGCCCGAAGCTTCCCCTGAGCTTTTTCGCCTGCCCAAACCCCAGAAGCTGCCGCGCCTCTCTGGAGAGGTCAAAACCGACGGGCTTGCGCGGCTTTCTTACTGCTGCGGCCAGAGCTTTCCTGACCTCCTGAGCCTGCGCACCGCTTCCTGGCGCCGCTTCCCCGATGCCGTGGCCTTTCCCGTGTCCCACGAGGAGGTTTTGGCCCTGGTGCAGCGGGCAAGCGAACAAGGGGTGGTGTTGGTGCCCCGGGGTGGGGGGACCTCGGTGGTGGGGGGCGTGAGCGTTCCGGAAGATCCCCGTCCGGTGGTGGTGGTGAGCTTGGAAAGGCTTTCGGGCCTTAAGTCCTTGGACGGGCGCTCGGGGCTGGCCACCTTTGGCGCCGGCACCCCGGGGCCGGAGGTGGAAGGGGCACTTTCGGCCAACGGCTTTCGCCTGGGGCACGAGCCCCAGTCCTTTGAGCTTTCCACCATTGGCGGCTGGGCGGCCACCCGCTCGGCCGGCCACCGCTCCACCGGGGTGGGGAAAATCGAGGACCTGGTGGCCGGGGTGGAAGTAGCATTGCCTTCGGGAACCTGGCGCCTGGGCCCCTTGCCGGCCTCGGCGGCGGGCCCTGAACTCCGGAAAATCCTCTGCGGCAGCGAAGGAAGGCTGGGCATTTTGACCTCGGTGACGGTACGGGTGCAGCCCCAAAGCGTTCAGGAACAGGGCTTGGCCGTTCTTTTCCCCTCCTGGGAGGAGGGCTTTGAGTTTTGCCGGAAGCTTCTGCGGGAAGAGCCGTTTCCTGAGGTCTTGCGGCTTTCCGATGCAGCGGAAACCGAGTTCGGGCGGCACCTGGTCACCGCCGGCTGGGCGGCCACGGTGGTGCGGGATTTCCTCTTTTCTATCCGCCGCTTTTCCCGGGCTTGTTTGCTCCTGGTGGGGGCCTCCGGGAAAGCCGGCAAGCTTGTGAGCTCGTGGGGAAGAGAGGCCCGCCGGCTGGGTGGGTTGCCGTTGGGTTCGGGTGTTTACCGGCGCTGGTTGCAGGAGCGTTTCAAGCACCCTTACCTGCGCGATGCTTTTTTGAGCTCGGGGTTTGGGGTGGACACCTTTGAAACCGCAGCCCCCTGGTCCCAGTTGCCGCGCTTGAAGGAGGCGGTGCGGGCGGGCCTTGAACGGGCAGCGGCCACCTTGAGCATCCCCATCCTGTTGCTCTGCCACCTTTCCCACGCCTATCCCGACGGGGCTTCGCTTTACTTCACGTTTTTCTGGCCCCTGCGGCGGGAGGAGGCGCTTTTTCAATGGCAAGGCCTCAAGCGTGCGTCGCTGGAAGCCATCCTCCAGGCCGGCGGGACGGTTTCCCACCACCACGGAGTAGGCCGCATGCACGCTGCGTACCTGGAGCGAGAAATCGGCCCGCAAGGCCTCCAAGCGTTGAAGGCTTTGGCGCACGCCTTGGATCCTGCCGGCATCTTGAACCCCGGCGTGCTTTTCCCCGCCGAGCAAGCGTGAGCGCGGCTAACCACTGGCGGGCCAGAGGTTGGCGGTTTTTGGAAGAAGGGGTGGATTTTCTGATTATTGGCGGCGGCATTACCGGTGCCGGGGTTTTCCATGAGGCAAGCCTCCGGGGCTTGCGGGTGGGCTTGGTGGAAAAAGGAGATTTTGCTTCCGGGACCTCTTCCCGTTCCTCCAAGCTCATTCACGGAGGCTTGCGTTACCTCAAGCGGCTGCAGCTCCGCATTACCCGCATGGCCTGTCGGGAGCGGGACACCTTGGCGCTTCTCAACCCCCACCTGGTCTGGCCCTTGCGGTTTGTCTACCCGGCGTACGCTCATGACCCCACCCCCGGGTGGCAGGTGGCGCTGGGCTTGACCATGTACGACCACCTCACCCCCTTTCGCCATCAACACCAGCGGCTCAGCGCGGAAGAAGTTCACCGGCTTGTGCCGACTTTGGCAAAACGAGGGCTGGAGTTTGGCCTGGCTTACGACGACTGTGTGGCCGACGATGCCCAGCTCACCTGGACGGTGATCAAGGCCGGGGTGCGGGCTGGGGGTGTGGCCCTCAACTACGCCCAGGTGGAGGAACTCCTTCGCGATCGCCAGGGTCAGGTGCGGGGGGCGGTGGTGCGGGATGTTCCCTCGGGGCAGGCCCGGAAGGTGCGAGCCCACGTGGTCATCAACGCCACCGGTGCGTGGTGCGACCACGTTCGCGCCCTGCTTGGCTCTGTTCCTTCGCGCTTGCGCCCATCCCGCGGCTCCCATCTGCTCTTCCCCCGGCACCGCTTGCCCCTTTCGGTGGCGGTGACGGGTCTTTCCCCGGACGACGGGCGGCCGGTGTTTGCGGTGCCGCACTCCGAAGGAACCCTGGTGGGTACCACCGACCTCTTCCACGAGGGGCCTCTCGATAACCCCAAGCCTTCCCGGGAAGAGGTGCACTACCTCATGCGCTTCGTGCAGCACGCCTTTCCCCAAGCGCGCTTGACGCTTCGCGACGTGTGTGGCGCTTTTGCCGGGGTGCGGCCCATCGTGGATAGCGATGCCGACGAACCCTCGGAGGCCAGCCGGGAAGAAGCGGTGTGGGTGGAGGAGGGGATGGTTTCGGCAGCGGGTGGCAAGCTCACCACCTTTCGGGTCACCGCTGCCGAGGTGGTGGCCCAGGCCCTCCGCCTGTTGCCGGAGGAGAGGCGTCCCCTCGATTTCGACCTTTCCCTGGCCACCGCGGTGTTGCCCGACCGGGTGGCCCCTGAGGCGGTGCAGGCTCTCCTGACCTGGGGTGTGGATGAGGTGGTGGCTCGGGGGATGGTGCGCCGCCTGGGAGCCCAGGCGTTGGCGTTGGCCCAGGGGAGCCATCCGGAATCGCTGGTTCCCCTGGAGGAGCAATTTGGCCTGTGCCCGGCGGAAATTGCCTACCACCTGCGGGCCAGCCAGGTGGTTCGGCTTTCGGATTTGTTGCTCCGGCGGGTGCGGCTGGGCATGTGGCAGCCCCAGGAATGCTTGGAGATGGCCCGCAGGCTCCGGCGGGTGGTGCGACGGGCGGCAGGGTGGAACGTGCGGCAGTGGCAGCAGGAGCTGGAGCATTTGGCGGAAGAGCTCAAAGCCTGGTTGCCGCCGGAGGAAGCGCCGTGAAGGCCATCCTGGTGAACCCCAAAGCCGGAGGCGGGCGCGCCGGGGCCCAGTGGGAGCGGCTTTCCGCGCAGCTCCCGCTTTCCCGCTCGCTACCTGTGCTCATGCCAGCGTCGTCCGAGGCAATGCGGGAAGCGGTGCGCCAGCTACTTTCTTCCGGTTGCCAGCGCCTGGTGGTGGTGGGCGGGGATGGCACCTTGCACCTGGTGGCGGGCGAAATTCTGGCGACTGGGAGCTCCGAAGTGAGCCTGGGCCTGGTTCCCCTGGGTACCGGCTGCGACTTTGCCCGCACCCTGAGGTTGCCCAAAAGCCCCCGGGAAGCCTTCACGCTGGCGCTGGAAGGGCCCGCCAAGCCGGTGGATGCCGGGGTCATTGACGGGCCTGGACCCCGTGTGTTTTTCGTCAACGTGGCTTCTGCCGGCATTTCCGGCATGGTGGACGAGCTGGTCAACGCCAACCCCCGGCGGGGAGCCCTGGCGTTTTTGACGGCCACTTTGCAGGCTTTGCGGCGCTATCAACCCCGCCAGCTGGCGGTGCACGTGGATGGGCAGGAGCTTTTTTCGGGCTTTGCTCTGCTGGTGGCGGTGGCCAACGGAACCAGCTTCGGCAAGGGCATGCACATTGCCCCGCTGGCCCGCCCTAACGACGGGCTTCTGGACGTGGTGGTGGTGGAAGCCGTGCGGGGCTTGCAGCTGGTGCGGCGCCTGCCCCTGGTCTACCTGGGCCGGCATTTGCGGCTCCCCCAGGTGCGGTTTGTCCAGGGCCGGGAAGTCCAGCTCCAGGCCCAACAGCCACTTCCCCCGTTTGACGTGGACGGCGAGTGTGTGCCCTCCGGCCCCGCTCGCTTTTCGGTGGTGCCCGGTGCCCTCCAGGTGGCCCACGAGACATCGGGTGGCTCTGAGCCTTTGAAGTCTTAAAATGACTTGAATCAAACCCGCTCCTTTCCGTGGAGGCTTGCTATGGCACGCAGAGTTCGGCGCTTTACCGTTTGCTTAAGCACAGAGCTTTACGAGGCACTTAAGCTTAAGGCTGGGCTTTCCGGAAAAACGGTTTCCGCGCTAGTCGGCGACTTGGTGCGCCAGGGCTTGGCCGAAGACCTGCAGGATCTCCGCCTGCTCTCCGAACGCGCCCAAGAGCCGGTACTTACTTACGAGGAATTGCTGGCCGAGCTCAAAGCCCGGGGGGCCTGATGAGGCCCCTTCTTGGTGGTCTTGGGCCTCTCTGGTTGGGGGCACTTAACAACAATCCTAGCCTGGCGGGAGCCTCAAACGCAGGCGGGTCTTGCTTTCTCGGTGCTTCTTCCTTGCCGGAGACCTAATCCTTTACGCCTCTACCTGGGTGAGGGCCTGCTGCCGCAGCTTGCGGAGGATTTGCTCCTCCGCCAGCGCGTGTTTTTCCCGGACCTTTAGCCAGGCCTCATCGGCCCGGGCCAGGAGCTGCCCGGCGGTGGCGCGGTCCGAAAGCGACGGAAGGTTGATGCACACGTTTTGGTAGGCCCCGGCGGCGGCCGCTCGGGCGACCTGGGCGCCCACGCCGGCATCGGAAAGGGAGGCTTGCAGGCCAATCGTGGCAACCTCCAGGCAGAGCTCCAGGATCTCGGGGCAGGCTTCCAGCACCGAAAGCGGCACCTCAATGGCCTTGAGGGTGGCCTGCTCCACCGCCTGCGCCCGGTTTTGCTGCTCCTCCGGGCTCCCCTTGGGCAAGCGCATGGCAGCTAAAAGCGCATCGAAGGCGCGGGTGTCTTCATCCATGGCCCAAAGCAAGCGGTCTTTGAGCTCTTGGCCACGAACGGCGATGCGCTCCAGCGCGTCTTTCTTGTCTTCAAAGCCCTTTTTCCCCAAGCTCAAGTTGGCCACCATGGAAGCCAGCGCTGCGGACAGCGCCCCGCAAAGGGCAGAAACCGAGCCTCCGCCGGGGGCCGGAGAGTCGGTGGAAAGCTCGTTGGCAAAAGCACGCACGGTCATGTTGGCAAGCCGAGCGGGAGGCGCCAGCCGGTACTCGATGATGCGCTCGGCGGGGTTGAAAGGCTTGACCTCCGAAAGTCCCAGGGTACGAATGGCCACGTGGATGATTTCCTCTTCCGGAACCCCCCGGCTTTTACCCATGCGCGCCAGGTAGTGCTTGCCCGCCTCCAGAAGCGCGAACTTGGGCACCAAGCCCACCAGCTCCGATCCCGTCACCCGCAGGCCCCGCTCCCGGGCTTTTTCCTCGCAGGTATCAAAGGCCACGTGCAGCGGCGTGACGTCTAAATCCGTGAGGTTCATGGAAACCTGAGCGCAGCCGTACTCGGGGATGGTCCACCCCACGGCTTTTACCGACTTCAAGAGCCCCGGCTCGTAAACGGGCTCGCCTTTTTCGTTGCGGATGACCTCGCCTTTTTCGTCCCGCTTCATGCGCCCCTTTTCGCGCACGTCCAGGGCCACGCGGTTGGCCAGGCGCTTGTCGGTGGTGTTGAGGTTGACGTTATAGGCCACCAGGAACTTGCGGGCCCCCACCACGCAGGCTCCCAGCTTGGGGTTGAACTGGGCCGGGCCAAAATCCGGCTGCCACGCGGGATCCTTGAGCTTTTCGGGCAAGCCCTCGTACTCCCCGGCGCGGATGTCCGAGAGGTTGCGGCGGTGAGGGGCGGAGGCGGCAAACTCGTAAAGGTAAACCGGCACGGCAAAATCGGTGGCGAGGCGCTCCCCGAGCCTTTTGGCCAGCGCCACGCAGTCATCCATGGTGACCCCGGATATGGGCACGAATGGCACCACGTCCACGGCCCCAATGCGGGGGTGCGCCCCCTGGTGCTGGCGCATATCAATGAGCTCAAAAGCGGTAGCGGCCAGTTGATAGGCGGCTTCCAGCACCGCTTCCGGCTCGCCCACAAAGGTAATCACCGTGCGGTTGGTTTCCGCTCCCGGGTCCACGTTGAGAAGCGTCACCCCCGGCACCTTGGTGACCGCCTGCGCCACCTTTTCGTAAACCTCCGGCCTCTTCCCCTCCGAGATATTCGGCACACACTCCACCAGCCTCATGCCCACCTCCAGCGGGAAATGCTAGCAGCTTACTGCGGCAAGCCCAGCACCCGGCGGTATACGCCCAGCACCGCCCGAGCAGTGTTTTCCCAGGTGAACAGCTTGGCCCGTTCCAGGCCTGTGGCCACGAGCTCTTGCCTTTTTTCGTGGTTTACCGCCAGAACCTTCATGGCCTCTACGAAGGCCGGAAGGTCGTTGGTAGGGACAAGCCACGCGGCATCACCGGCCACCTCGGGAATGGAGCTGTTGGCAAAAGCCACCACCGGCGTTCCGCAGGCCATGGCTTCTACTACCGGGAGGCCAAATCCCTCGCTGAGGCTTGGGAAGAGCAAGGCGAGGCTATGACGGTACAAGGCAGGCAAGTCATCTTCCGCTACGTACCCGAGAAAGCGAACTTTATTTCCAAGCTGGAGCTGTTGCAGTTTGGCTTGAAGCTGAGGTCGGTGGAGATCGTGAATGCGTCCGGCCACCAGTAGGGGAATCTCTGTTTGGCTGGCGGCCATTGCTTCCAAAAGAAAGCCCAAGTTCTTTCGTGGATCTGCTGTCCCGACGTAAAGAAAGTAAGGACCGTTGATGTTGTAGTCCCTGGCGACTCGCCTCTCCTCTTCCAATGCGGTGTGGGGGTGGAAGCGATTCAAATCCACGCCATAGTAGGCCACCGAGATTTTTGCTGGAGGGACCTGAAATCGGCGCTGCAGTTGCTCTTTGACGTATTGCGACCCCGTGATAATGTGCGATGCACTAAGCGTCCGAAATTTCATCAGGGCAAGGTTAATGCACAAACGTATTCGGGGAGCTTTTCTCGAGTAGAGATGCGGGAACTCGATGGGAATGATGTCGTGGATCGAAAGTACTAGGGGAACCCCAGCAAAAATTGGGGTGTGGTGGGGCTCGGGTTGATGGTAGCAAGCACAACCAAGCGCTTTTAGGTACCGTCCAGCCATTCGATGTCGCCATGTGCTCTTTGCGGGGATAGGTGCAGTTACCTTTGGTACACCATTCTCCTTAAGAAGCTCCTCGATTTTAACCGTCTTCCAAGGCCAAGATTGGGTGTCAAGGCCCACCGCTTCCAGGTCTTTCCAGTGAGCGGGGTCAAGCTTTCCAAAGGCCCCTAGTAGCTCGCGTAAGTAGCGTCCAATTCCTTGGAAGGCGGAAGCTGTCACAAAGGGAGCAAGGTCAATAAACACTTTCTTGCTACCACCGGTTTTTGGTTTGCTGAGGCTTTCCCCTTCCATCGCGTTTGAGTATAGGTCATGGAAGCGTTTTTCTTGACATGGCCTGTGTGGAACCATTTTCCGGCATGGCCCTCCTTGGACGACGTCGGGTGATCCTCCGCCTAGGAATTCGGGAGGAAGGCCAGGTTTACCCCTGGGCGTCCGTGGAGGGACCTCATCACGGTTTCTGCGTCCGCAGGAATGAGCGTGCCGGAGGGGTCATCGATAAGGAACAACCGAAAGCCTCGCTCTTGAAACCATTGCAGGTAGGAAAGCGGCTCAATGCCCCCAACGTGCTGCAAATGGGAAGGGGCAAATTCCGTAACTACGATAGGTTGCCATCGCACGAGCGACTGCTCCATACCGCGCACGACAAACGGCTCGTACCCTTCTACGTCGATTTTTACCAAGTGAAGAGGCACATCCTGAAAATGGCGGTCCCAACAAAGGGCGGGAACTTTGGTAAACCGTGCACCAGCTGTTTTTGCCGCCTTTTCCAGGACTTGCCCATCGTGGTGGGTGACTCCAATGCCGGTGCGTCCGGCCTCTCCGGGTTCCATAAGAACTATCTCTCCATCACGGTCGGAAAGGGCCGCTTCGATAACGGTTACCCGAAGCTCGGGCGCCAGAGCAGCGGTTAAACGCAGAAGGACGGCGTTCCGAGGGTCGGGCTCCACCGCGTACACCAGGCCGCTGGGGCCGACTAGAGTGGCTGCATGGAACGTGTGGAAGCCCACATTGGCGCCTACGTCTAGCACCGTCCACCCTGGTTGCACAGTAGCCGCAAGAAAGGCGGTAACCTCGGGCTCCCAAAAGCGGTGCTCCAAGATGGAGCCACTAACCGACCAATCGTCGGGAGCTAGCGCCAACCTGAACTTTCCTTGCAAAACGGGGACCACCAGGGCGACGCTGTCGAAACCCGGTTTTTCACCGCCAAAATCGCGCAAAAGTAGCCACCGTGCGGCCTGGCGGAACCCACCCAAGGGCAACTGGACTTTGAGACCTGCGCGTTCGAAGCTATCCAAGGATCGACCTCGCAACAATAGCGATAGCCCCTCAAGGAGCCACAAACGCAGTCGGGTTTTTCCGAAATCCATGTTGCTATTTTACCATTGGTAAAAAACCTTGAGTTCACATGCGTGGACAGCGTTTTTCAGCCAAAACCTTCGAATTGCCTGCAGCAAACCGCTGAGCAAGTTTCTACGGACATTTCTCCTTAAGGTACGAAAACAGCGGGCCCGGGCTAGTCCTTTTCATCGGTGCTAGCGCTCTCTCGCCGGAATAGCCTCCATCCTGCTCCGGCCAGCGCCGCGGCCACAAAGGCCTCGGTGCCCACAATGGCCAAGGCCATACCCACTGCTTGCCAGTTAGGGACGAAAAGCCCCGCCAGTGCTACGTCCACCATCCCGGCAATGAGGGTAATAGCGGTGAAGGCTCGGTCATGCCCTGCGGGTAGGAGAAGATGAAAGCCCAGCACGTTAGTACAGGCGTTAAAAAAGATGATGAGGCTAAGGATCCTCAGTACGGGTACGGTGGCCGAGAAGCTAGAGCCGAAAAACCATGGCACCACCCACGGTGCTGAAAGCCATAGGAGCAGAGTTAAGCCAAAACCCATTACAGCGTAGAGAATGAGCAGTAAACGCGTGCGACTCAAAAGCTCAGTCACCGACCGTTTGGCAACGTGAACCATCCGCGGAAAGATGCCGGTGGTGAGAGGGGCCACCAAGCGCAGCACCGCACGCACAATCTTGTCAGCGGCGGCGAAGTAGCCTACCGTCTCTTTGCTAGCCAGCGTTCCCAAAATGAAGGAGTTGCCGGTGGTGTAGAGGGCGATGAGGACCTGCGAAAGCGAGAGGGTAAACCCGGTACGCGCCATGGTCAGAACGCCCGAAATTCTTGGCAAGATCGGAGCGATGGGGAACCGCCGAAAGGCAAGGCTCAGGGAAATTACGCTTCCGGCCAACGGTCCTGCCGCCAGGATGGCCGCGTAAACCACCACGTCATCCGCGGAACGAACCAGGGTGAAAATCGCGGCCATCACGCCCAGGTTGATGAGGAGATTAACCCGGGCGAGAACCCACATCTCTTCAAAGGCTAAGAAGAGCCAACTGGCGCTGATCGCGGTGGCGAAGGAGGTGAGGTACAGAATAAGAACAACCGTTTTGGCCTCGCGGAAAGCAGCAAAGCTGTGGCAAAGAAAGAAGACAAGCGGGAAAAACACCGTGGCCAACCCCAGCCGAAGAGCGAGCCCGTTAGCAACAACCTGGCTTATCTCTCTGCGGTCGGGCGAGCATTGAGCTACCGCCCGGGTGCCCGAAAAGGCCAGGGCAAAATCCACAAGAACGTTGAGATAACCCACAAAGGACTGGGCGAAGGCCACCAGGCCAAAGCCACGGGCGCCCAACACGCGCACCACGTAGGGAAGCGTGATGAGGGGGAAAAGGTAGCTGGTGAAGGTATCGAGATAGAGGCCGGCGGTGTTTTTAAGGAAGGCGGAAGGGAGCTTCCAGGGCCAGCTGGGTTTTCCCACCACTGCCCCCGCGCCTCACGTTGTGCTGTGCTGCCAAGGGCCACCAGCGCGCATCGTGGGCTACCGCCCCTGGTGTTTCTTGGTGAGCTCTTGGATGTCCGCCTGCACCATGAGCCGCACAAGCTCCGGGAACGAGACCTTGGGCTGCCAGCCGAGCCTTTCCTTGGCCTTCCGGGGATCGGCTTGCAGGAGCTCCACCTCCGCAGGACGGAAGTAGCGGGGGTCCACCACCACCAGGACCTTGCCGGTTTTGCGGTCGAGCCCCTTTTCCTCCACGCCTTGGCCTTCCCACTGCAGCTCAATGCCAATTTCGCTAAAGGCGAGCTGGCAGAACTCGCGGACGGAGTGGGTTTCCCCTGTGCCCACCACATAGTCGTCCGGCTCCTGCTGCTGCAGGATCAACCACATGGCTTCCACGTAATCGCCGGCAAAACCCCAGTCCCTGCGGGCTTCGAGGTTGCCCAGTGCTAGAGGTTCCTCGCGCAGGCCGGTGGCAAACTCGGCCACCGCTTTGGTGATCTTGCGGGTCACGAAGTTTTCGCCCCGGCGGGGGGATTCGTGGTTGAAAAGGATGCCGTTGCAGGCAAAAAGGCCGTAAGCTTCGCGGTAGTTGACGGTGGCCCAGAAGGCAAAGAGCTTGGCCACGGCGTAAGGGGAGCGGGGGTGAAACGGCGTCTTTTCGCTTTGCGGTACCTCCTGGGCCTTGCCGAAGAGCTCGGAGGAAGAAGCCTGGTAATAACGGGCTTCGGGTGCCAGCTGGCGCACTGCTTCCAAGAGCCGCAAGGCACCGAGAGCCACCACGTCGGCGGTGTAGGTGGGCTGATGGAATGACACCCCCACGTGCGACTGAGCGGCAAGGTTGTAAACCTCATCCGGCTTGGTTTGTCGCACCGCTTCGTGCAGGGAATCGGCATCCGAGAGGTCGCCGTAGTGGAGGAAAAACCGCCGGCGAAAGCGGCCGTCCGACCGCAGGTGGTCAATGCGGGCGCGGTTGAAGCTTGAGGACCGCCGCACCAGGCCGTGGACCTCGTAGCCCTTTTCGAGAAGAAACTCCGCTAAGAATGACCCGTCCTGTCCTGTGATGCCGGTAATCAGTGCTCGTTTCATGCGAGGATTTTAGCACTTTGGCTCTCCCAGCATGGGGAAGGGTCTTAAAGGGAGCGATGCGTGCTTGACATCTCTTTCACAATGTCTTAAAGTGACAAACGAAAAATGGAGGTGTGACATGGGCCACTGGACGAAGGCCTGGCGGATCCGGTATCAACACCAGCTGGATCCTGCTTTCCCAAAGAAGGTCATGGCGATACCCGAGGGGGAAGCGGTGGCGCGGTGTATCCAGTGTGGGACCTGCGCGGCAACCTGCCCGGTGAGCCACTACATGGACTACACCCCCCGGCGCATCGTGGCCATGACCCGGGCGGGGATGCGGGATGACGTGCTTTCCTGCTTCACGATTTGGCTGTGCGCTTCTTGCTACGCCTGCACGGTTGCCTGCCCGCAAAAGATCCCCATTACCGAGGTGATGTACGCGCTCAAGCGCATGGCCATCCACGAGGGGGTTTACCCCCGTCGGTTTCCAGTTCCCATCTTGGCTCGGGAGTTCTTCAAGGTGGTGGCCAAGAGGGGGCGTAACTCCGAGGGGGAAGTCACCCTGCGCATGTATCTCAAGGCCGGTCCCTGGCGGCACGTGGGTAAAGCGGGTCTCGGCGTCAAGCTTTTCCTCAAAGGCCGGCTGGGGATTGTGGCCGACCGCATCCGCAACCGCCGTCAGCTTTCCGCGTTGCTTTCCGGGCTGGAGTCCAGGTTAGCGGCAAGAGGAGGCCCACCCGGACCGTTGCAGGCCCATACGCCGCCCGGAGTGGCCGTGTCAGCGGCTGGCGGAAAGGGAGGTGTGGCATGAGCTACCTCTACTACCCGGGGTGCTGTTGCGCGCTGAAGGCCACGGGGCGCGCTTACGAGGAGTCCCTGGAGGCCATCCTCGGGGTTTTGAGCGTCTCCTACCGCGAGGTGGAGGACTGGAACTGCTGTGGGGCCACCATGTACATGGCGGTGGACGAGGCCCGCTCCTGGGGGCTTTCGCTGCGCAACCTGGCGCTGGCCGAAGGCCCAAGCGGGAAACGACCATGTGGACCTCATCACCCCTTGTCCGGCGTGTTACGTGGTCATGAAGAAGGCCCAGAAGGCGGTAAGCAACGGAGGAGGAGTGGCCGACGCGCTGCGCGGGGCCCTGAAGGATGCAGGTCTCACCTACCGGGGTTCGGTGAGGGTGCGACACCCTTTGGATGTGCTGGTCAACGACGTGGGTTTGGGACGGATACGCCAAGCGGTGAAAAAGCCCCTCACCGGCCTGCGCGTGGTGAGCTACTACGGTTGCCTCCTTACCCGCCCCTTTGCCACCTTCGATGACCCGGCAAACCCGCAGTCGCTGGACAGGCTTGTGGAGGCTTTGGGAGCCGAGCCGGTGGATTGGCCGCTGAAGACCCGCTGTTGCGGTGGGTCGCTTACCGGAACTGTGGAAGAGGTGGGCCTCCGGCTTTCCTACATCCTGCTCAAAGAAGCGCAGCACCGCAAGGCCGATGTGGTCATAACGGCCTGCCCGTTTTGCGAGTGCAACCTCGAGTGTTTCCAGCGCAAAGTTCGCGTGGAATACCCGGACCTGGCGGCCTTGCCAGCGGTGTTCTTCACCCAGCTGATAGGTGTGGCTTTTGGCCTGGAGCGCAAGGCTCTGGGCCTCCAGCGCATGCTGGTCCCGCTCGAGCCGGCTCTGGAGCGCCGGCTGGGAGGTGTCTATGCCTGACGGGTACCACGCTGGCAACGGCGGCCCCCGCATAGGGGTTTACGTGTGCCGCTGCGGCATCAACATTGCGTCCAAAGTGGATGTGGCCGAAGTGGTGGCCTTTGCCCAAACCCTGCCGGGGGTGGTGGTGGCCCGGGAGTACCCGTTCATGTGCTCGGATCCCGGTCAGGAGCTCATTCAAAAGGACATTGCCGAGCTTGGGGTGAACCGGGTGGTGGTGGCTTCCTGCTCTCCCCTCATGCATGAGCCCACATTTCGCGGAGCCACAGCCAAGGGAGGTGTGAACCCGTTCCTGTTTCAAATGGCCAACATTCGCGAGCAGGTGAGCTGGGTTACCTGGGACAAGGGGGCAGCCACCGAAAAGGCTAAGGCGTTAGTGGCAGGAGCGGTAAGTCGGGTTTGGCATCACGCGCCTTTGGAACGCAAGCGGGTGGAGGTGCACCGCGACGTGCTGGTGGTGGGTGGGGGGATTGCCGGCATTCACGCGGCCCTCACCGCCGCCGATTCAGGGAAAACCGTCTACTTGGTGGAGCGGGAGCCCTCCATTGGCGGGCACATGGCCATGTTTGACAAGACCTTCCCCACCCTGGACTGCGCCGCATGCATCCTCACCCCCAAAATGACCGCGGTGGCTTCCCACCCCAACATCAAGCTTTTGTCTTACAGCGAGGTGGAAAAGGTAGACGGTTTTGTGGGCAACTTCACGGTGACCGTGCGCCGCAAGGCCCGCTACGTGGATGTGGAGGAGTGCACCGGCTGCGGCGAGTGCGAAAAGGTATGCCCGGTGGAGGTGCCCTCGGAGTTTAACCAGGGGCTTTCCACCCGCAAGGCCATTTACCGACCTTTCCCGCAGGCGGTCCCCGGGGCTTACACCATTTCCCGCCGCGGCATGCCCCCCTGCCAGGCCGGCTGCCCGCTGCACCAGGCGGCCCAAGCCTACGTGGCGCTCATTGCCCAGGGGCGCTTCGATGAGGCTTTAAAGGTCATTTTGCGGGACAACCCGCTGCCGGCCATTTGCGGCCGGGTGTGCACCCACCCCTGCATGACCCACTGCACCCGCTGCGGGGTGGATGAACCGGTGAGCCTGCCGGCCTTGAAGCGGTTCGTGGTGGACCAGGCGGGGGATTACGACTTCCCCAGGCCCGAGAAGGAGCTGCCGCAACGGGTGGCCATCGTGGGCTCGGGGCCGGCGGGCTTAGCGTGCGCTTTTGAGCTGCGCCAGCGGGGGTACCAGGTGACGGTGTTTGAAAAGGCCTCGCTGCCGGGCGGCATGCTCACCCTGGGGATCCCCGCTTTCCGCTTGCCGCGCGAGGTGATTGCTGCCGACATGCGGCGCTTTGAGCGTCTGGGGGTGGAGTTCCGGTTGGGTGTAGAGGTGGGCAAGCACATCACGGTGGAGGAGCTCCGCCGGCAGTTTGCTGCGGTTTTTGTGGGCATCGGTGCCCACCGCGAGCGCAAGCTCAACGTCCCCGGCGAAGACCTCCCCGGGGTTTTCCCCGGTGTGGATTTCCTCCGCCGGGTAAACCTTGGGGAAAGCGTCAGGCTTTCCGGCCATGTGGTGGTGGTGGGTGGCGGCAACTCGGCGCTGGATGCGGCCCGCACGGCGCTTCGCTGCGGTGCCGAAACCGTAACCGTTGCCTACCGCCGCACCCGCAACGAAATGCCGGCCGATCCCGCGGAAATAGAGGCCGCGGAAGCTGAGGGGGTGAGGTTCGAGTTCTTGGTGGCGCCGGTGGCTTTCGTGGGGCGAGACCGCCTCTCGGCCGTTAGGCTCCAGCGCATGCAGCTGGGAGAACCCGACAGCTCCGGGCGCCCGCGGCCGGTCCCCATTCCCGGCTCGGAGTTTGAAATGCCAGCGGATGCGGTGATCGTCACCGTGGGCCAGGAAGCGGAAGCGGAAAAGCTGGGTTTGCCCACCGAGCGGTGGGGAACTTTGCGCGCCGATGCAGATACCCTCGAAACCCCCATCCCCGGCGTTTTTGCCGGCGGCGACTGCGTCACAGGTCCTGATGTGGTGGTCACCGCCATGGCCGCCGGCAAGAAAGCGGCCGAGTCCATCCACCGCTTCATCCAAGGCCAGGATTTACGTGAAGGACGCGAGCGGGAAGTTCACGTGGTGCAGGCTTGGGAGGTGGACACTGAGGGGCTTCCGGTCAAACCGCGCGTGCCGGTGCCGGAAATCCCCCTGCCCGAGCGCCGCTCCTTCCGGGAGGTGCACACCGGCTACACCCGCGAGCAAGCCATGGAGGAAGCCAAGCGCTGCCTGGCCTGCGGCATTTGCTGTGACTGCCAGCTTTGTGCCACCGTTTGCGAACGCAAAGCCATCCACTACGACGACAAAGACGAGCTCATCGAGCTGCCGGTGGGGGCCATCATTGTGGCCACCGGCTTTGCCCCCTTCGATCCCAAGCGCATCCCCGAGTACGGCTACGGCCGCTACCCCAACGTCTTTACCAGCCTGGAGGTGGAGCGGCTGGTCAACGCTTCCGGGCCCACCGGCGGAGAGGTGCGGCTGCGGGATGGGCGCATCCCCAAATCGGTGGGGATCATTCACTGCGTGGGCTCCAGGGATCAGCGCTACCACAAGTACTGCTCCCGGGTTTGCTGCATGTACTCCCTGAAGCTGGCCCACTTAATCCACGAGCGCACCGGCGCCGAGGTTTACAACTTCTACATTGACATGCGCACCCCCGGCAAAGGCTACGAGGAGTTTTACCTGCGGCTCATGGAGGAAGGGGTGCACTGCATCCGCGGCCGGGTGGCGGAGGTCACCGACTGGGCCATGAGCCCGGAAGAGGAAGGCAAGCTGGTGTTGCGGGTGGAGGACACCAACATTGGCGTGGTGCGGCGCATCCCGGTGGACATGGTGGTGCTTTCGGTGGCTTTGGAGGCCAGGCCCGACGCCGAGGAGGTGCGGCGCACGTTCAACATGTCCTGTTCCGCCGAAGGCTGGTTCCTGGAGCGGCACCCCAAGCTGGCGCCGGTGGCCACCTTCACCGACGGGGTTTGGGTCGCCGGCGCGTGCCAGGGTCCCAAGGACATCCCCGACACCGTAGCGCAAGCGGGAGCGGCGGCGGGGGAGGCTTTGGCGCTTCTGGATCGCGGCTACGTGGAGCTGGAGCCCAACGTGGCCTGGATTGACGAAGAGGCTTGCTCGGGCTGTAAGACCTGCGTGCCCCTTTGCCCCTACTCCGCCATTACCTTCGATGGGGAAAAGGGCAAGTCCCGCATTAACGAAGCTCTGTGCAAGGGCTGCGGCACCTGTGTGGCAGCCTGTCCTTCCGGAGCTGCCCAGCAGCAGCTCTTTACCGATCGGCAAATCCTTGCCGAGATTAAGGGGGTTTTGGCCTATGTCTAGCTTTGAACCCCGCATCGTGGCGTTCTTTTGCAACTGGTGCACCTACACCGCTTCGGACCTGGCGGGTACCGCCCGCATGACCTACGCCCCCAACGTGCGGGTGGTGCGGGTCATGTGCTCGGGAAGGGTGGATCCGCAGTTCGTTTTAGCGGCCTTCCGGGAAGGTGCCGACGGCGTGCTCATCGGCGGCTGCCACCCCGGGGATTGCCACTACCAGGAGGGCAACTACAAGTGCCTGCGGCGCTTTCACGCTTTGCGTAAGCTCCTGGCGCAATTCGGCATTGCCCCCGAGCGCTTGCGGCTGGAGTGGATTTCCGCTTCCGAAGGGGAAAAGGTGCAGCGGGTCATCAACGAAATGGTGGAGGAGGTGAAAAAGCTCGGACCGCTGCCGCCGTTGGTGCCGGAAGAAGCAAGGGAGGCTGCGGCAGCAGGAGGTGGGGTATGAGCAAACCCAAAGTGGCCTTTTACTGGTGCGCCTCCTGTGGGGGGTGCGAAGAAGCGGTGGTGGATTTAGCCGAAGGCATCCTGCCGGTGGTGGAAGCGGTGGACATCGTCTTCTGGCCGGTGGCCCTGGACTTCAAGCGCGCCGATGTGGAAGCCATGGAAGACGGGGCCATTACCGCCTGCTTTGTGAACGGCGCCATTCGCACCTCGGAGCAGGAAGAAATGGCGCACCTCCTGCGGAAGAAAAGCCAGCTGCTCATCGCCTTTGGCGCCTGTGCCCATTTGGGCGGCATCCCTGGCCTTGCCAACCTCTTCGGCCGGGAGGAAATCCTCCGCTGGGTGTACGAGCAAGCCCCCAGCGTCGCCAACGGCGGCACCTATCCCCAGGAACGCTTCCCGGCGCCGGAAGGAGAGCTGGAGCTACCCAGCTTCTCCCCGCAGGTGCGGGCGCTCAACCAGGTGGTGCCGGTGGACTATTACCTGCCCGGCTGCCCGCCGCCGGTGGAGCTCATCGTGCAAGCGGTGACAGCCATCTTGAAAGGGGAACTGCCGCCCAAGGGCACGGTTTTGGCACCGGATGTGGCCTTGTGTGACTCCTGCCCGCGCAAGGAATCCAAGCCGGAAAAACTGCAGCTTTCCCAGCTCACCCGGCCCCATCAGGTCCTCATTGACCAGGAAAAGTGCTTGCTGGCGCAGGGTCTTGTTTGCATGGGGCCGGCCACCCGCAGCGGCTGTGGCGCCGCCTGCATTGCCGGCAACATGCCCTGTACCGGCTGTCTCGGCCCCACCAGCAGGGTGATGGATCAGGGGGCCAAGGCCTTGGCCGGCCTGGCTTCGCTTTTGGACGCTAAAGACGAAGCGCAGGTGCTTGCCATTTTGGAGGGTTTGCCCGATCCGGCGGGGGTCTTTTACCGCTACAGCGTTCCCGCTTCCCTGTTGGCCCGGGCCCGGGGGGAGGTGAGGCATGAGCCGCACGGTCGTCATTGATCCCATTACCCGCTTGGAGGGCCACGGCAAGATTGCCGTGTTCCTCAACGAGCAAGGCAACGTGGACAGGGCGTACTTTCAGGTCCCGGAGCTGCGGGGCTTTGAAAAGTTTGCGGTGGGTCGCCCCGCCGAAGACATGCCGCAGATTACCTCCCGTATTTGCGGCGTGTGCCCCACCGCGCACCACATGGCCTCCACCAAGGCCCTGGATGCCCTGTACCAGGTGGAACCTCCATCAGCGGCCAAGAAGATTCGGGAGCTGGTGTACGCCACCTTCTTTGTGGAAGACCACGCCCTGCATTTTTACTTCCTGGGCGGACCTGATTTTGTGGTGGGACCGCAAGCTCCCAAGGGGGAGCGCAATATCCTGGGGGTTTTGGGGAAAGTGGGCCTGGAAGTGGGCAAGGAAGTCATTGGCCTGCGCCGGGAAATGCGGGAGCTCATCACCCGTGCTGCCGGCAAGGTCATCCACCCGGTTTTTGGCTTGCCCGGTGGCATTGCCAAGCCCTTGACCCAAGAAGACGTGGAAGCCTTCCGCAAAGGGGCCGCCCACGCCGTGGAGTTTGCCAAGTTTTCCTTGAAGGTCTTTGCCGATGTGGTGTTGGCCAACCAAGCTTACGTGGACTGGATTACCTCCGACATCTACACCCACAAAACCTACTACATGGGCCTGGTGGACGAGCAAAAAAGGGTGAACTTTTACGACGGCAAGCTGCGGGTGGTGGACCCTGCGGGCCGAGAAGCCGCGCTCTTCCCGGTTTCGGAGTACCTGGACTACATTGGCGAGCACGTGGAGCCGTGGAGCTACATCAAGTTCTGCTACCTGAAAAAGGTAGGCTGGAAGGGCTTTGTGGACGGTACCGACTCCGGCGTGTACAGCGTTGCTCCACTGGCGCGCCTCAACGCCGCTGAAGGCATGGCCACCCCTGCTGCCCAGGAGGAATACGAGCGCTTTTACGCCACCCTGGGCGGCAAACCCGTGCACTTTACCTTGGCCAACCACTGGGCCCGCCTCATCGAGCTCCTTTACGCTGCCGAGTGCATGGCGGAGCTGGCCGCCGATCCCGAAATCCTGGATCCCCACGTGCGCACCTTGCCTTCGGCCATCCCTGCCGAAGGCGTGGGGGTGGTGGAAGCCCCGCGCGGCACCCTCATCCATCACTACCGCACCGACGAGCGCGGCATCATCACCGCTGCCAACCTCATCGTGGCCACCCAGAACAACGCCGCCCGCATTGCCATGTCGGTGGATAAGGCGGCCAAGGGGCTCATCAAAAACGGGGAAGTGAGCGACGGGCTTTTGAACATGGTGGAAATGGCCTTTCGGGCCTACGACCCCTGCCACGGCTGCGCCACTCATGCGTTGCCCGGCTCCATGCCCCTGATCGTCCGCCTTTACAACCCCCAGGGCCAACTGCTGCGCGAGATACGCCGGGATGGCTGAAAAGCCGGTGCTGGTTTTGGCTTTGGGCAACGACCTCATTGCCGACGACGGGCTGGGTCCGGCGGCAGCTGCTCTTCTGGCGCCACACCTCTCCCCCCAGGTGGAGCTTAAAACGAGCGCTGCCGCCGGCATGGAGCTCCTAGAAGAGCTGGTGGGCTTTGAAGCCGCCATCATCATTGACGCCGTAAAAACCGGCGCCGCCCCAGCCGGCACCATCTTCCGCTACCGGCTGGAAGACCTTTCGCCCGTGGCGGCCCCCTCGGCGCACTGGGCCGGCTTGCCGGAAGCGCAAGCGGTAGCCCAGCACCTGGGCTTGCCTTTCCCCCGGGAGGTGGTCATTTTCGCCGTGGAAGCCCAGGACCTCGCCACCATCGGCCACCCTTTAAGCCCCCCAGTTCAGCAGTCCCTGCCGGTTTTGGTATCTCAGATTTTGGAGGAATTGGCGGCCTTAACGGCTCGATCAGCAGTCGGCACCAAGGCTTTTAGCTCTGGGGTAACGTCGATGGGCAGGTCCCCGGAATTGGCAGGCAACTGACCCCTGGATACCAAAGCGGTCTGCGCGTTCCTGGGCCCGGCCGGCTCTGAAAGTACTTGCTAGCCCGCCAGCGGGAGCTTCGCTACACTACCTCCATGTTGCCCGAGGGAAGCAGCTTGCCGCCACATCCGGATTTGCAGCGGTACTACCGAGCGGGGGAGAAGCAGCAGTTTGTGCGGCAGATTTTTGATGCTTCGGCGCCGGACTACGAGCGGGTGGAAAAGCTCATGAGCCTGGGCACCGGGGCTTGGTACCGGCGGCGGGCGTTGCGGCGGCATGGGCTTCCCTGTGGCCAGCGGGTGTTGGACGTGGCCATTGGCACCGGCCTGGTGGCCCGGGAAACCCTGCGCCTGGCTCAAGATGGGGTCTTCTTGGTAGGCCTGGACCCGTCGGTGGGCATGCTCCATGAAGCCCGAAAACGCGGGCGGGTTTCGGTGGTGGCCGGGTTTGGCGAGAAGATGCCGTTTCCGGAGGCAACGTTTGATTGCCTCACCATGGGGTACGCCCTCCGCCATTTGCCGGACCTGCTGGTGGCGTTTCGGGAGTTCCACCGCGTTTTGCGTCCCGGTGGCAAGCTTTTGATCCTGGAAATTACGCCCCCTCGCCGCGGCTTAGGCAAGGCTCTACTGAAAGCGTACATCCGCAGCCTCACGGCAACTGCTGCCCGGCTTGTAACCCGCCACCGCACCACCGCCGAGCTCTGGCGCTACTTCTGGGACACCATGGAAGCCTGCGTGCCGCCGGAAAAGGTCATGGCCGCGCTTTCCGACGCGGGTTTTGCGCAGGTTTCGCGCTTTCTGGAGCTGGGGATTTTTTCCGAGTACACCGCGGTAAAGCCGGGCTAGATCGCCATCGCTTTAGTTTCGCTGGCGCTTCTCCTCCGTGCCCACCACCAGCGCCAGCTCAGCCCCCAGAAGGAACACCAGCCAGGAAAGCATGAGCGAAACCAGGAATAGTAAAAGCAAGCTCAAAGGTCCGTAAATGAGGTCCAGTTGCGGGAGGAGGCGCCAGTAAAGGGTTACACCGCGGGAAATACCCACCAGAAAAAGCGAGGAAAATCCGGCTCCCAGGGCCGCCGCCAGCCACGTGGGCCGGCGTGGGGGAATGAGGCGATAGACCAAAAGCAACGCCACGGGACCCCCCAAGTGCCGCACCAGTCCCCGCACCAGAGCATGCAGCGTGGGATGGGCGTGGGTAGAGAAAAGCGTGGGTAAAGCCAAGAAGCCGGCAAACACCAGGGGGCCGGCAAGCAGCAGGGTGAGAAACGACGTCAGTCGAAAAAGCCGGCGGCGGGATCCACCCGCCATGGCCACCAGCACCGAATCCACCTGCCAGAACGCGTTGAGGGCGGCCGCCACGGAAAACACAACACCTGCGGCACCAAGGCCGGCGGCCCGTTTGGTGAGCGTGGCGAGCGTAGCCTGCACCTGCTGGGGGGAAAAGGGGAACAGCTCGGAAAGCCGGGTCAATACCTGTTCGGCCCGCGCAGGGTCTACCTGAGCGGTGACCACAAACACCACGGTAAAAAGCGGCACCACCGATAAAAGCGTCGAGTACGCCAGAGCCGCAGCGTGGAGGGCGAGCCTGTGCTCAGAGCTGCGGCGGGCGAGCCTGCGGAACAAAGCCCAAAGCCGTTGAGCTCCTTCTTTTACAAGCTCACCTGCTCGCCGTACTGGGGAAGGTGGCAGGGCCATCCCAGCTCCTTTTGGATGAGCTCGGCAAACTGCTGTGAAGCCTCAGGCTCACCGTGGGTGACGAAAACCTGCTTCGGCGCTTGCTCCGCCTGCCTCATCCACACCAGAAGCTCTTCCCGGTCAGCGTGGGCTGAGAGGCTACTGATATGGGCTACCTGGGCACCCACGGGGACGTGTTCGCCGAAGATCTTGACGGTGGGCTCGCCGTCCAGAATCTTGCGCCCGCGGGTTCCCTGGGCTTGAAAGCCCACGAAGAGGACGGTGTTTTGCGGGTGGGGAAGGCGGTGGCGGAGATGGTGGAGGATGCGGCCGCCGGTGGCCATCCCCGAGGCGGAAATAATCACCGCCGGCCCGGGGAGGGCGTTGATGGCTTGGGATTCGCTCACCGTGGTGACGATGCGCAGGCTTGAAGGCAGAAAGGGCTCGTCCTCGCGTTCCACGAAGCGGGTTTCCGCATCGTGTTCGGAAAGCGCTTGGCGGTAAATGGCGGTGGCCTCCCGGGCCATGGGGGAGTCCAGAAAAACCGGAGGCAAAGCGAGGTCACCGTCGTCTTCCAGCTCCCGCAGGTAGTAAAGGATCTCCTGGGTTCTGCCTACGGCAAAGGCGGGGATGAGCACCACCCCCCCGCGCTGAGCAGTGCTGGTAATGACCTCCGCCAGCTGCTCCCGCGGGTCGCCGGCGTCGTGCACGCGGTCGCCGTAGGTGGACTCCACCACCAGATACGTGGCTCCCGGGAACGGTTCCGGAGGCATGAGGATGGGCACCGCGTAGCGACCCACATCCCCGGAAAAGAAAAGGCTGGTGGGCTCTCCCCCTCGCCCCTTAAAGCGGAGCTCTACCGCTGCAGCTCCCAGGATGTGCCCCTGGCGATGGAAGGTAAAGGTACAGCCGGGGTGAAGGGTGAACGGCTGGTCAAAGGGGACTGCGTGCAAAAGACCTAAGGCCTGCGAAGCATCGTCGGTATCGAACAGGGGGAGGGCCGGGGAGTGCTTGGTGGAGCCCACCTTGTTGGCGTAGCGGGCTTCTTCCTCCTGCAGGTGGGCGGCATCGGGAAGCAGCACCGAGAGAAGCCGCTTGGTGGAAGGGGTGACGTACACCCGGCCGTGGAACCCTTCCCGAACCAGCCGCGGGAGGTATCCCGTGTGGTCAATGTGGGCGTGGGTGAGGATTACCGCCTCAATGGAGTTAGCCTCCACGGGAAAAGGCTGCCAGTTGCGAAGCCGCAGCTCCTTTTCCCCCTGAAACAGCCCGGCATCCACCAGGTAACGGTGGCCGTGGATTTCCAAAAGGTACCGCGATCCGGTTACGGTGCCCGTGGCTCCCAAAAAGGTCAGGCTCGCCATACCGGCAGTTTACCCGTTTCGAGGGAAGCCGGGGCGTTGCGGTGTTCTGGTGGAGCCCTCAGCCAAGGCCAAAAAGCCCAACTCGTGAGCCAGCAGTTGACGGCCGAACTGGTGCGGAGGTTACTATACGTCTGCGATTGTCTTTTGGGAGGAATCAGTGGCCTGCGAATCAATTGCGGACGGCTTGAAAGCTTCAAAGGCCTTACGACTGACATTGGCTGTTGCATTTCTCATCGGGGGACAGGGGGCAGCGTGGGCCACGGACCCTCAGTTGGAAACCTTCACTCGCTGGCGGGGGAAAACTCGGGATCTTTACGCGCTTGCCACCAGCGGAAGAAACCCTGAGTACGGAAAGAAAACCGCCCAAGCGTTGCTTCAGGAACTGCTTGACTCTTTGAAGCCCAACGACAAGGCGTGTGAGGTCTTCGCGCGGGTGTTTCTCCTGAAAGCGGTCTTTGAAGCTCAGTTAGGGCAACTGGATGAAGCGGAATGGGATTTCTTCATGGCTCTTTCCCTCTATCCCGTGTTTTCGCAAGCCCGCTTTTCCGGTTTTCCTAAAGCGTCGGAGCCTTTTTCGCAATGGGCGAAAGATTGGGAAAAGCGCGAGAAGCAAGAGGACGAGGACATCAAAAGTCGCGTGGCTGGGGGCGAATCGCAATTCCGACGTACGGACTGTTCTCCCCCTGAGAAGAAGCAGCCGGTGGTTACCCCTCAGTACCCAGAGGGCGTTCGCTGGTCGCGTCTCAGTGGCACTGTCGAGCTGTCCATCGTGATTGACAAAAACGGCGTGCCCCGGCGGCCCTACTTTAAGTTCAACTGCTACATGGCTTCTCTGTTCGTGGCGGCCGCTGAAGGAGTGCGCCAGTGGCGCTATGAGCCGGTGGTGTGCGAAGGGGCGCCGGCGGATGTTTTGGAGCGCATTACCGTCAACTTCCACCTCACGCGGCACTAAAAGGGCGCAACGTAGGTCTTACCTGGCAAAAAGTGGGAGGGATTGGTCCGCTGCGGGGAGCATAAAAATAGAAGCGGGCCGGTGCGGCCCGCTCTTGTTGTTGCCGAAAAGTATGTTGAGTAGCTTTTCAGGACCTAGCTTTGCGCAAAAGCTCGCTGACGAAGTTCCAGTTCACCACGTTCCACCAGGCTTGCACGTACTCGTTGCGGCGGTTTTGGTACTTCAGGTAGTAGGCGTGTTCCCACACGTCCACCCCCAGGATGGGCCTGTCGCCGTCGGTGAGCGGGGAATCCTGGTTGGCCGTGGAGTACACGTCCAAAGCCCCGGAGGGTTTGACCACCAGCCACGCCCAGCCGGAGCCAAAGCGGCCCATAGCGGCAGCGGTGAACTTTTCCTTGAAGGACTCAAAGCTGCCAAAGGCGTTGGCAATGGCCTGGGCCAGCTCACCCTGGGGGGTGCCGCCGGCGTTGGGGGCCATCATTTGCCAGAACAGCGAGTGGTTGAGATGCCCGCCGCCGTGGTTGCGCACCGCGGTGCGGATGGCCTCCGGGACCTGGGACAACTTGGCAATGAGCTCCTCCAGGGACCAGCTTTCCACCGGCGAGCCAGTTACCGCCTTGTTGAGGTTGTCCACGTACGCCTGATGATGCTTGGTGTGGTGGATTTGCATGGTTTGGGTGTCAATGTAGGGCTCCAGAGCATCATAAGCGTAGGGTAACGGGGGGAGTTGATGCACGCTCATAACAAAACCTCCTTTTGGTTTTTGGCGGTCGTCTTGCGCCGCCTCAAACCTCTAAACCTCATCCGCCCAAATTGTATTCCCGGACCGGGTTGAAATTTTCGTGGACAGGGCCTAGTTTGTTGTCATCAGGAAGCGCAGACTTCCGGGAGGTCGCCCATGGCAGAGAGGCGAAGTGCCCAAAGACTTACTCCAGCTACCGAGCTTTCGGCTCGCGTGCGGGCGTTCCTTCCCGCCCGGGTGGTGGACGTTTCCCGCACGGGGATTCAGCTGGAGCTTTCCAGCTTGTTGCGCATTGGGGTTTCCTGCGACGTCAAGCTGACGTTGGAAGGCGCCGAGCTACGCTGGCCGGCCACCGTACGCCGTTGCCGCGCTACCCAGTTCGGTGTGGACGAACGCGGGCAAAAGGTGCTCTTTTACCGTGCCGGTTTGGAGTTTGCCAGCATGACCGACGAGGAGTGGGCGCGCTTGGAGCGGTTCCTTACCAAGGCTTCTTCGGAGGGGACGGGCTTGGAGCTGGACCACCGCGATGTGCTGGAGACCCAACCCAAAAGCGAGCAGGAGAACGCAGCCCGGCGCACCGGTCCCATCAAGGTGAAAGTGGATACCTCGCGGTTTCGCACCTAGCCTTTGGCTTTGACCGCTTCCACTGCACCCCGCACTTTGGGTGCTAGCCGAAAGACCTCCCGCCGCAGGGCGTCCTCGTCCACCGTGAGCACCTTGTGGTTTTCCACGAGTGTCTTGCCGTTCACCACCACATGCTGCACGTCGCTGGCGCGAGCTGCGTAAATCAAGTGGCTTTCGGGGTCGTACACCGGCACAGCGTGGGGTTCGTGGGTGGCGAGACACACCACGTCGGCGCGCTTGCCAACGGCAAGGGTGCCCACCACCTTCCCCAGCCCAAGCACCTCGGCTCCACCGCGGGTGAGCAGAGCTGCCACCGTGGGTGCCGGCATGCAGGTGGGGTCGCCGGTCACGCCCTTGTACAGCAAGGCGGCAATTTGGGCGTCGCGGAGGAGGTCCAGGGTGTTGTTGGAAGCGGCACCGTCGGTGCCGAAACCCACCTTCACGCCCTGGGCAAGCATTTGCGGCAGCGGCGCCACCCCTGAAGCCAGCTTCAAGTTGGAAACCGGGTTGGCGGCTACCCCAACGCCCAGCTCCGCCAGAGTGGCAATGTCCTCTGCGGTGACGTGCACGCAGTGGGCCGCCACCGTGCGCGAGGACAGCACCCCCAAATCCGCCAGGTACTGCACCGGCGTGGTCCCCTTTTCCTTTTGGAAGGTTTCCATCTCCCAGCGAGTTTCGGCCACGTGGATGAGGAAAGGCACGTCGAACTCTTCGGCGAGCTCAGCCGCTTTGGCGATGTTTTTGGCGTTCACCGAATAAGGGGCATGGGCGGCCACCGCCGGGGTGATGAGCGGGTGCTGGCGGTACCTCTCGCAAAGCTCCCGCTGCTTTTCCAGCGCCACCTCCGGCGACGGGCAGGAGGGTGTGGGGAAGTCAATGATGGACTCCGGAACCACTCCGCGAATGCCAACCTGCTCCAGGGCTTCAGCCACCGTGGGGGCGTAGAAGTACATGTCGCACACGCAGGTGACACCGGCTTTGAGGCTTTCCACCGCTGCCCACAGCGTGCCCAGCTTTACGGTTTCGGCATCCATTACCGCTTTTTCCGCCGGCCAAATGTGCTGCTCCAGCCACTCCTTGAGGGGCAGATCGTCGGCCAGCCCCCGCAGCAACACCATGGCCAGGTGCGTGTGGGTGTTGACAAAGCCGGGGAGGATCAAGCCGCCGCCGGCATCGAGAACCTTTGCGGCTGGCACCGGCACGCTTTCCCTGGGGCCCACCGCCACGATGTCCTGGCCACGCACCGCCACGGCGCCATCCACGATGGGCTTGGCCCCGGGCTCCATGGTGAGGACCGTACCGTTGACGATGAGGAGATCCACGGCTCCGGCGTTTGCAGCCACCATTAGAACCTCACCTGCGGGGGACGCTCGGCGCCGGGTGTGGCCTGGAAGTAAGGACGCTCCGCAAAGCCCAGCAGGTTGGCAATGAGGACCTGCGGGAAGCGACGGCGGTAGGTGTTATAGGCCTGCGCCGCCTCGTTAAAGCGCTTGCGCTCCACGGCAATGCGGTTTTCCGTGCCTTCCAGCTGGGCTTGTAGATCCCGGAAGGCTTCCGTGGCCCGCAGCTCGGGGTAGCGCTCCACCACCACTAAAAGCCGGGAAAGAGCCGAGGAAAGCTCGTCCTGGGCCTTTTGGAACTGGGCGAACTGCTGGGCGTTGGGCACCCCGGAAAACGTTACCTGACCCACCTTGGCCCGGGCTTCCACCACGGCGGTGAGGGTTTCCCGTTCGAAATCCCGGGCGCCTTTGACGGTTTCCACCAGGTTGGGGATCAAATCGGCCCGCCTCTGGTACACGTTTTCCACCTGCGCCCAAGCGCTCTTCACCGCCTCGTCAAGCTTGACCAAACGGTTGTAGGACTGCCAAAGCGTGAGGCCCGCTAACAGGACCGCAACCACCAGCAAAACAAGACAACCCAAAAGCCCGCGCTTCATAAGACCTCCCTTGTGAGGATTCTACCCTGGACAGCACCAAACCTTGTCCTCACCTTGAGGCTTGCGCCGCCAGCGCTGATGGAACCACACCCACTGCTCGGGGCAGGAGCGGATGTGCTCCTCAATGCGCGCGGTAAGCAGAGCGGTGAGCTGGCCTACGTCTTCTTCTCTGGTGTGACTGCCTGTCGGCCAAATGGCCGGCTGCACTTTGATGACCATGGTGCCGTCCTGGTCCCTGCGGGCAAAGCCCAAAACGATGGGGCAGCCCCGCCGCAGCGCCAGGAACGCCGCGCCCGTGGGGGTCCAGGCCGGCTCGCCAAAAAACGGCACGAAAACCCCGGGTACCGCCACGTCTTGGTCAATCAAAAGCCCCACCACTCGGCCCCGGTGCAGGGCCCGCAGCAACGCCTGGCCTGCTCCTTCACCGCGGGCTACCGCTTCTCCGCCAAAGCGGGTGCGAAGACGGGTGATAAAGCGGTCAAAGCGGGGATCACGCAAGCGCCGGCCGGCGGCGGTCATGGGGATGCCAGCGGCCTGCAACGCCAGGTTCATCCACTCCCAGTTGCCGCAGTGGCCGGTCACCAGAACCACACCTTTACCGTGGGCGATGGCCTCCTGGAGGTGTTCCAGGCCTTCAAAGCGGGTGCGGGCCAAGATCTTCGCAGCGGAAGCGTGGGCCAGCCACAACGCCTCGCCCAGCAGGCACCCCAGGTGCTGGGCATGGGCCCGCAGGATGGTCTCACAGTCGAAGTTGGGGCCAAAGGCTTTTTGCAGGTGCTCCCGGGCTCTTTGACAGTCCCGTTTGGCCAGGCGAGCGGCCAGCAACCCGAGGCGCGAGAAAAGCAGGCGCAAGAGCGAAAGCGGCAGGGCGCGGGCGGCCAAAAGCCACACGCGAAAGAGCCCGTAGCCAGCGGCATAGCGAAGCTCCTTGCCCCAACGCACGGGGCAAGTTTAGCAACCGGTTGTGGCTTTTCCCTGTATCATGCGCGGCGGGAGGGACGGTGCAGCAAGGTGAGCTCTTTATCGTTTCGTCGCCCTCCGGCGGCGGTAAAACCACGTTGATTCGCCGGGTCATCGAAAGGCTGGGGCAGGAAGGCCGGAAGGCTTACTTTTCCGTTTCCCACACCACCCGGCCTCCGCGCCCCGGGGAAAAGCACGGCGTGGATTACTACTTTGTCAGCCGCGAGGAGTTTCTCTCCATGGTGGACCGCGGTGAGTTTTTGGAGTACGCCGAGGTTCACGGCAACCTCTACGGCACCTCCTGGCAGGAAATTCGCGGCAAAAGGGAAAGCGGCTACCACGTTTTCCTGGACATTGACGTGCAGGGGGCGAGGCAGGTCCGCGGCAGAGTTCCCGATGCCGTGAAGGTCTTTATCTTCCCGCCGTCCTTTGCTGAGCTCAAAAGGCGGCTTCTTTTTCGCCGGCAGGATCGAGAGGACGCCATTCGCTTGCGTATGCGTAATGCTCTCAACGAGATGCGCGAATACGGCGAGTTTGATTATGTTATCATCAACGACGAGTTGGAGGTGGCGACCGCCGAGCTTTTTGCGATCGTCACCGCTTCCCGCCTCCGCAGCCAGCGCATGCGCGGGTGCGTGGAAACCATCTTGGACGACTTCGCTCGTCACCTGAGGGAGGACCTATGAACGACGTGCCCAAACCCGACAGCACCTTTCGTTTGGTGCTTTTGGCCGCCAAGCGAGCCGAGCAGCTCATTGAGGGGGCCAAGCCTCGCTTGACCGACCACAACTGCTTTAAGCCCACCACCCTGGCGCTCAAGGAGGTGGAGGCAGGTCTTGTGCCCTGGCGGATCCTCACGGCCGAGGAGTACGAGCGGTTGCGGGAGCAGGAGCTGGCCCAGCGGGAGCAGGAAAAGGAGCGCGAGCTCACCCTTGCTCCGCCGCCGCCACCGGTGATTGAGCCTTTCGTGGACGTGGAAGAAGAGGAAGAGGAGGAAGAGGAGCTGGAGGAGCCCGAAACCCTTCCCGCCGACGAAGACCTGGCGGAGTTAGAGCAGCTTTCGGAAAAGGAACTCCTGGACGAGGAGGGGTAAGTGCGGGGTCGGGTGGTTCTGGGTGTGGGGGGCGGCATTGCTGCCTTCCGCGCCGTGGAGCTCGCCCGAGGGCTCGTTCACGCCGGCTGCCAGGTGCACCCCATCCTCACCTGGGCCGCATCCCAGTTAGTCACACCGCGGACCTTTGCGGTCCTCACCGGGCAGCGAGCGCAGGTTTCCCTGTGGCGGGATCGGGAAAGCCCGGGCATTGACCACACCGAGCTTTCCCGCATGGCGGATCTTTTGGTCATTTGCCCCGCCACTGCCAACCTCATGGCCAAGCTGGCCTACGGGGTGGCCGATGATGCCCTCACCACCTACGCCTTAGCCCACCGCCGGGCGGTGGTCCTTGCCCCCTCCATGAACACCGTGATGTGGGAAAAGGAAGCCACTCAAAAGGCTCTGGAGCTGTTGCGGGCGCGGGGGGCGGTGATTGTGCCGCCGGTTTTTGGGTTGCTGGCCGACGGCGAGGTGGGTGTGGGCAAGCTCGCGCCGGTGGAGGAAATACTGGCCGCGTGCCTCGCGCAGCTTCCCAAAACCGGGCCGCTTTCGGGCCTGCGGGTGCTGGTGACCGCCGGACCTACCCGCGAAGCCCTGGACACCGTCCGCGTGCTCACCAACCGCTCCTCCGGGCGGATGGGGGTGGCTTTAGCAGCGCAAGCCCAGAGCCTGGGCGCCGAGGTGCGGCTTTTGGCCGGCCCGGGAGTGGCGGTGCCGGCCGGGCTTTGGGTGGCCCGCTTTGAAAGCGCCGAGGATTTGGCGGCGCTGTTGAGGGAACACGCAGCGTGGGCCAGGGTGGTGTTCCATGCGGCGGCGGTGGCCGATTTTCGTCCGGCGCAACGGGCCGCCGGCAAGCTGGATCGCCGCCAGGGGCCTATGACGTTGCAGCTCGAACCGGTGCCGGACCTCACTCTGGAGATTGCCGCTGCGTCCCCCAGGCCTTTCCTGGTGATTTTTGCCGCCGAGGAAAGCAAAAACCTCGCATCCCGTGCCCAGGCCAAGCTTTCGGCCAAGGGCGCCGATGCCGTGGTGGCCAACCCCATTGACGAGGAAGGGTTGGGCATGGAGGTGGCCAAAAACCGCGCCGAGGTTTGGACTAAGAAGGGCCACCACCTGAGCTTTCCGCCCATGGGCAAGGAACAACTGGCACGGGAGCTGCTGTTGGCTCTGGCGGGGGAAATGCTGGCGTTTCCATGAGCGCCCGGGATTTGGCCCGCTACCTTTTGGACTTTGGTATCCAGGAGGTGATGCTCCCGGAGGGAAGCCAACCCTCCCGCGAGGAGCAGGATCCCCTGGCCTTTCAGGACCTGGCTTCCATGGCCAAGGCGGTGGCCACATGCCAGCGCTGTCGGTTGGCCAAGGGACGTACCCAAGTGGTGTTTGGGGTGGGGAACCCCGAGGCGCGGGTGGTGTTTGTGGGGGAAGCTCCGGGGGCGGAAGAGGACCGCCAGGGGGAGCCGTTTGTGGGCCGGGCCGGCCAGCTCCTCAACTCCATGCTCAGGGCGTGCGGCCTGTCCCGCTCCGAGGTTTACATTGCCAACATCGTGAAGTGCCGGCCTCCCGGCAACCGCGATCCCCAGGACGATGAAGCCGCTGCCTGCTTGCCTTTTCTCAGGCGGCAACTGGCGCTTATCAAGCCGGAAATCATTGTGCTTTTGGGCCGGGTTGCCGCCCGGCACCTGTTGGGTATCACGGCGCCCATCAGCTCTTACCGCGGCAGCTGGCGGCACTGGGAGGGCGTGGAGGTTCTTCCCACCTTCCACCCGGCCTACCTGCTGCGCAACCCCCAGGCCAAACGGGAAGCCTGGGAGGACCTCAAGAAGCTCATGGCAAGGCTTTCGGCGGCTGCCCAAAAGAAGGCGGGAACCGCCGAGGGAGAGGCACCTCCCGTGCTATAGTGAAATGCTCCGTATGCGTTGGCCTTTTTTCCGTTCGCTTTTGTACCCACTCACCGCGCTTTTGGTGGCGCTGGCGGTGGTGCCGGTGGCCCTGGTGGGTTTCGGCTTTTTTTCGTCTAACCGCGAGCAAATTGCCACCCTGGAAAAGCAGTACCTGACCCGGCAGGCGGTGGGCTTTGCCCGTGAGCTGGAGCTTTTCTTCGTGGATACCGTGGGGCGGCTGGAGGGCTTAAGCCAGGCCTTGGCCGCTTCCGCCACCGACTCCTTGCCCATGGACCGGGTTCCCGCCATCCTGGCGGAAGTGGTGAAGGCCAACCGCAACGTGCTGATGCTGCGGCTGTTGGACCGGCAAGGCAACGGGCAGTTCGTGCAGGGGCGGCCCTTCCCTGCGGGGGCTGAAGAGCTGTTAAATCCGCTTTTGGCCCGGGCTTTCCAGGAGGGCCTGGCCAGCCGGCCGGTGCGGGAGGACCTGGTGAGCCTTCCCGGGGAGCCACCGGTGGTGGTGGTTTCTTTCCCGGTTCTGGGACACCGGGGTGAGGTCCTCGGGGTGCTGCAAGGGGTGGTGTCGTTGGCCGGCATGAGCGAACGGTTGGGGGAGGAGGCGGCCCGGGGGGTGGTGGTGGATGTGGTGGACCGCAGGGGGCGCATCCTGTTTTCCTCTGAAGGGGACCGGCTGGGGCGGGACGCCTCCCAGCACCCGCTGGTAGCCCAGTTCCTGCGCGCCCCCGGTGTGCGGCTCACCAAAACCTACGCCGATCCCTTTGGCAACCACGCCGAGGTGTTGGGCTCCCTTTGCCCGGTGGGGGACCCCCCGTGGGCGGTGGTGACCGCCCGTCAGGTGGATGTGGCATTTGCCAACCTGAACGCCATGGCCAAGCGAACCGCGTTGCTGGCGCTGGGTGCTGGCATCCTGGCGACGGTGGCGGGCATCGTGCTGGCCCGCCGCATTACCAACCCTCTGCGGCAGCTGGCGGCGCTTTCCACGGCCATGGCCTCCGGGGACTTCACCAAGCGGGTCCCGGTCACTTCTGCCAACGAGCTGGGCCAGCTGGCGGAGAACTTCAACACCATGGCCGAGGAGATCGGCCGTACCGTGGCTTCCTTACGGGAGGCGCTGGCGCAAAACCGCGAGCTGTTGGTGGACGCCATCCGTGCCCTCACCGCTTCCATTGATGCCAAAAACCCGTACACCCGCGGTCACTCCGAGCGGGTGGCGCGGTACTCGGTGGCCATTGCCCGCCATCTAGGGCTTAACGGCGAGGAGATCCGCAAGGTGGAAATTGCCGCTCTCCTCCACGACGTGGGCAAGATCGGCATTGAGGACGCGATTCTCACCAAGCCCGAGCAGCTCACCGATGCAGAGTTTGCCAAGATGCGCGCCCACACCATCAAAGGGGCGGCCATCGTGTCTTCCATCAAGCTGCTGCGGGATGTTATCCCTGGGATCCGCTCGCACCACGAAAACTGGGCAGGGGGCGGCTACCCCGATGGCCTGGTGGGGGAGGCGATCCCCTTGGTGGCAAGGATCATTGCCGCCGCCGATGTGTTCGATGCCATGACCACCACGCGACCGTACCAAAAGGCGCTTTCTTTGGATTTTGTGTTAAACCGCATGCGTGATTTGGCCGGCACCAAGCTGGATCCTCGGGTGGTGGAGGCGTTCTTTTCCGCCCTCCGGGCCGGGGACTTGGTACCTTTGGGTGAGGTGGAGGTGGCATGAGCTCACACAAGGTCGTTTTTTTCTGCCTGGCTGCGGTGCTCTTGGCGTGGGGTTGCGCTTCTTCGGGGAGCAAAACCGCAGAGCTTCCGCCGGGCATTGATCCCAAGGACCCTTTGGCGGCCACCATGCTGTTGCGGGAAGGGGAAAGCATGCTGCGGGACGGGCGTACGGACCAGGCGTTGGCCCGTTTCCGCTCGGCAGAATCGCTACAGCCCGCCAACCCGGTGGTGCACAACTTCATCGGGCTGGCGTATCTGGCCAAAGGCGAGCCGGCTTCGGCGGTGGAGGCCTTTACCCGGGCGTTGACCCTGGCCCCCACCTACACCGACGCCCGCAACAACCGTGGCATTGCCTACCGCGCCTTGGGGCAGCAGGCGCTGGCGGAGTCAGAGTTTTTGGCAGCGCTGCAGGATTTGACCTACGCCAACCGGGCAGGGGTTTATTTCAACCTGGGGGCTTTGTATTTGGCCCAGGGCAGGCTGGAAGCTGCCGAGGAAAACCTGCGGCGTGCTGCCGGTCCCACCGGGCCCCCTGAGGCGTACCTGCTTCTGGGTGAAGTGCAGGAGCGCTTGGGGAAGCTCAACTCGGCGGAGGAAACCTACCGCAAGGGGATGCAGAGGGCCCCTGAGCGGGCGGATCTGCCCCTGCGGCTGGGCACATTGCTTTTGAACCGGGGCCGCACCGCGGAAGCGCGGGAGGTCCTGCAAAAGGTGGTGGAGCTGGCCCCCGATTCCAAGGAGGCCGCTCAAGCACGGGCACTTTTGGGCCGGTAATGCCGTTTCAGTACCTGCTCACCAACCTCATGGTGGACGTCCCCGGGGCCCACGGGGCCATCTTCCTGGACCCCGAAGGGGAGTTCGTGGAGTACGTCACCCGGCGCTCCACCCCCTATGAGCTCAAGGTGGAAGGGGCCTACCACGGGCTCTTGTTGCGCACCGCCGGCCGGCTGCTGCGGGGCGCCAAAGGGGGTGAGGTGGTGGAGGTGGCGGTGGCGGGCAGCGCCCTGAAGGTGATTTCCCGCCGTCTCAAAGGCGGGTACTACCTGGTGTTGGTCATGGAGCCCATGGCGCCGTTGGGTCTGGCGCGGAGGGCGGTGGAGCGGACCGCGTGGGCGCTCAACCAGGAAATCCCCTGACGGCTTGCGAGAGGAGGAACCTTGCAGTTTTTCGAGCGGCTGCGTGGGCTTTTGACGTCGAAAGGCGCCACCCTTCCGGAGGTGGGCAGCTTAAACCCAGAAACGCTGGAAGAAGCTCTGATTTTGGCCGATGCGGGCCCGGACCTGGCCTCTGAGCTGGCCTCGGATCTCCGTCGGGCTTTGGCTAAGGGCTTGCTTTCCCCGGGGCAGGAGCGGGCGTTCCTCCGGGAAAAGCTCTTGGCGTTCTTTCCCAAGCCGGCCCCGGCGCCTGCCCATCGGCCGGAGGTGATTTTGGTGGTGGGCGTCAACGGCTCAGGCAAAACCACCACCGCCGCCAAGCTGGCGGCTAAAGTTGCAGCTTCGGGGGGAAAGCCGCTTTTGGCCGCCTGCGACACCTTCCGGGCGGCGGCCACTGAGCAGCTGCAGCTCTGGGCCCAGCGTTTGGGGGTGGAGGTGGTGGCGCAAAGGGCGGGGGCCGATCCCGGGGCCGTGCTTTACGACGCGTTGGCGGCGGCGCAGGCCCGCAACGCCACCCACCTCATCGCCGACACCGCCGGACGCCTGCACACCAAGGACAACCTCATGCGGGAGCTGGCGAAGCTGCACAAGGTGGCGGCGAGGGCCGTTCCCGAAGCCCCCCACCAGGTGCTTTTGGTGGTGGACGCCACCACCGGCCTCAACGGCCTGGTGCAAGCCCGGGAGTTTCGCGAGCACGCCGGGGTCACCGGCTTGGTGCTGACCAAGCTGGATGGGACCGCCAAGGGGGGTGTGGTTTTGGCCATTGCCCGGGAGCTCAAGCTTCCGGTGCTCTGGGTTGGGGTGGGGGAGCAGGTGGAAGACCTCTTGCTCTTTGACCCTGAAGGTTTTGTGGATGCCCTTTTGGGAGAACCTCAGCGTGGCTGATTGGGCGGTTTGGATGCGGCGGACTTTGGAGCTGGCGGAAGCCGGCCGCTACGGTGTTTCCCCAAACCCCATGGTGGGCGCTGTGGTTTTGGATGCCCAGGGCCGGGTGGTGGGAGAAGGCGCTCATCTGCGGTACGGGGGCCCCCACGCCGAAACGGTGGCGTTGGCGGCAGCGGGTGCGAAAGCGCGGGGGGGGACGCTGGTGGTGAACCTGGAGCCCTGCGTGCACTTTGGCCATACCCCTCCCTGCGTGGACGCCATCCTCGCCGCCGGCGTGAGCCGCGTGGTCGTAGGCACCACCGACCCCAACCCGCAGGTGAACGGCAAAGGCATCGCCACCCTCAGGGAAGCAGGCGTTGAGGTCATCCTGGGGGTGGAGGAGGAAGCCTGCCGGGAGCTCAACCACCGTTTCCTTTACTTCATGAGCCAGGGCTTGCCCTACGTTTCCTTGAAGATGGCGCTGACCCTGGACGGCAAGATCGCGGCCCGGGGTGGGAAGTCCCGGTGGATCACCTCCGAGGCCTCCCGGCGGGCCGGCTACGCGCTGCGGGAAGAGATGGACGCGGTGCTGGTGGGGGTGGGCACGGTGCTGGCCGATGACCCAAGGCTGGTGCGGCACCTGGGTCTCAACCCCAACCCCAGGCTTTGGCGGGTGGTGCTGGATTCCCATTTGCGGACGCCGCCCGCCGCCACGCTTTTGTCCCACGATCCGGAGAGCGTGGTGGTGTTTTGCCTGCAGGACGCCCCCCTGGACCGCCGGCGGGAGCTGGAGGCAAAAGGGGCCAGGGTGGTGGAGGTGGGGGATGACGGCCGTGGTCGGGTGAACCTCCACGCGGTGCTGCGGGAGCTGGCCACCCGGGGCGTGAGCTCGGTGCTGGTGGAAGGGGGCGGGGAGGTGCACTGGTCGTTCTTCCAGGAGGGTCTGGCACGGCGGTTGTACGCCTTCCTGGCGCCCCTGGTGCTGGGCGGTCGGGAGGCGGTGCCGGCGGTGGGGGGCAGCGGGTTTTCCGCACCTCAGGAAGGGGTCAAGCTTCGCTTCTTGCGGGTTTCGGAGCTTTCCGGCGACCTTTCGCTGGTGGCCGAGGTGGTGGGTGTTTAGCGGCATTGTTCAAACGGTGGGGACCCTGGTCCAGCGAGAAAGCGTGGGGTTGGGGCAGAGGCTCACCGTACAGGCGCAGGTGCCCGGCGGGCCCCTGGCCCTTGGGGAAAGCGTGGCCATCAACGGGGCTTGCCTCACGGTGGAAACGGTGGAAGGGGAAAGCCTGCGTTTCTTTTGCTCCCGGGAAACCCTGGAGCGCACCACCCTGGGCTTGCTCCCGGTGGGCAGCAAGGTAAACGTGGAGCGGGCCCTGCGGGTGGGGGATCTTTTGGGAGGTCACTGGGTGAGCGGGCACGTGGACGCCAAAGCGCGGGTCTTGGCGGTGCGGCGGGAAGGGGAAGGGGTGGTGGTACGCTGCGAGATCCCCAAGAAGCTCTCCCCGGAAATTGCCGAAAAGGGTTCGGTGGCGGTGGACGGCGTTTCCCTCACCGTTTCCCGTCTGGGGGGCTCGTGGTTTGAGGTAAGCCTGGTACCCTTCACCCTGCAGCAAACGACCCTTGGGCAGCTGCGGCCGGGGGCTTTGGTGAACCTGGAAACCGACCTGCTGGCGAAGTACGTGCGCCGGGTTCTGGCGGAACGAGGGTAGCGCCTTTCGGGAGGGTGGGCAGTGCGGCGGATTGAGCCAACGTACCCAGACCTTTTGCCCTTCACCCACCAGTTGGGCCACGTACCGGTGGGGCCTGGGGGGTTGGCTTTGGATTTGGTGGGAATGCGGCTGCTGCGGGAAGCCACCTCCCCTCCGGTGGGGGATGCCCACGTGCCCCGTCGCCCTTTGCGGCTCCTGGTGTACGCCAGCGTGCTCAAGAACCGCCGGCGGGCGGTGGAAAAGCTTTTGGCTGTAGGTTGCGGGCTGCTGGTGGTGGCGGATGAACCCTTAGAACCCGGCGATCTTCCCTCGCTGCTGGCTCCCGAGCAGGTGACGCTGATCAACCTGTGGCTTTCGCCGTTTTGGGGGAACATGCCCACGGTTCCGTTATCATCCTTCCGGGAAGAGGGCTTTGCCACCGGCACCCTGATCGCCCTCACCCCGCAACTGCCGGTGCAGGAGAGCATGAACGCGGCTTTGCTGGCCGCCCGGGAAAGCGGGGCCCAGTTTGTGGTGCTGGCACCCCTTTCCCTCACCGGTGAGGACAAGCACCTGGCCTACGAAGCGGCCTTTGGGGAAGACGGCAACGACGTTTTCGAGGACCTGCTGTTCCACAGCGATCCGGTGGACGTGGCCAAAACCCTGGAGGTGCACGGAAGCAGCATGGCGTACGAGCTGGGCTTGCGGGAGGGGTTGCCGGGGCCCAGTACCGCGCTGTGCAAGGCCAGCTGCTTTGCCGCTGCCTGCTCGCTTTTGCTGTGGGCTCGCCGTTTGGACCTTTTGGACGGGGTGGCCTCCCAGGGCTGGCGCTTGCGGCGGGCGGCCCAGGCACTTTTGGTTTCCGGCCGGGACCCCTTCGAGCTCATGGAGGAGGACAACCTGCGCCTGGTCCCGGGTTTTGATGGCTGGGTGGAGGCGTTTGCCCGGAGCCTGTGGTCCCGGGAAGGGGAGCCCTTTGCCAGCCTCTGGCTGCGCTGGCTGGAGACGGCCCGCTAGCTGTGGCGCGCCCCGCAAGCCTCTACCTGCACCTCCCCTTTTGCGCTTCCCGGTGTGCCTACTGCACCTTCGTCACCTCCACCGAACGGGAGCTTTTGCCCCGCTACATGGCGGCCTTACGCCGGGAGGTTACGCTTTTGGCCCGCTTGGCCAAAAGGCCCTTACGCACCTTGTACTTGGGGGGCGGCACACCGTCGTTGCTGCCGGCTGACGAGCTTTCGGAGCTTTTCTCGGTTCTCAACGGCTCCTTTCCCCGCCTTCCCAGCGCTGAGGTGACGCTGGAAGCTAACCCTGACGACGTCACCGAAGAACGCCTCACGTTTTGGAAGAGCCTGGGGGTCAACCGGGTGTCGGTGGGGGTGCAGTCCTTTGACGATGGCGTTTTGGCTTTGCTTTCCCGCAGGCACTCAGCACAGCAGGCGAGGGTTGCTTTGCAGAGCCTTTTGGCTGCGGGGTTTGTGGTTTCGGCGGACCTCATGCTGGGTCTTCCCGGCTTGAACCGGCGAAGGCTGGAGCAGACGCTGGAAGCTCTGGTGCAGCTTTCCCCCCACCACGTGTCCGTTTACCTTTTGGAAATGGACAAGCCCCACCGCCTGGCGCTTTTAGCCCAGCGGCACGCCGGGCTTTTCCCCTCCGAGGAGGAAGCAGCGTGGCAGTACCTCACCACCGCCCGTTTTTTGCGGCGGGCGGGGTATCGGCACTACGAGGTTTCCAACTGGGCCCGCCCGGGCTTTGAAGCCAGACACAACCTGCGGTACTGGCAGGGAGGGGTGGTACTGGCCTGCGGGGTGGGGGCCTACGGCCAGGGACGCCGCAGCCGCTGGGCCAACACCCCCAACCTGGGGGAGTACATGGCTTCGCTGGAGTCTTCGCGTTTTCCCCGAACCTTTCGGTCTTACCTCACACCGGAAGCGGTGCAGGCGGAAAAGGTCATGCTTCGCTTGCGGCTTTCCCGCGGGGTGCGCTGGCAGGAAGCAGAGGCGCTTGCGGAAAACCGGCCCCGGTTTTGGCAGCTTCTCGGGGATTTCCTGGCGGCGGGTCTGGCCCGCCGGCGGGGTGAGCGGGTGCGCTTGACCCCCCGGGGGTGGCTGGTGTCCAACGAGCTCTTTGCCACGCTCGTGTAAACTTGCGGCGGAGGCAACGGATGAAAAGGCTACTGGCGCTGCTTTTTCTGTTTGCAAGCCGGGTTCTTGCGGGAGGCTTTTCCTTTGACCCGCAGTTTACCCCACAACAGCTTAGCGACCTGGGGGAAGCCATGGCCGAGCTTTTGGCCTTTCCCAACCTCACCACCGCGGCCCCTTCGGGGGTGGCGGGGTTTGAGGTCATGGGGGTGGCCGGTGGGCTTTCGGTGAGCTCCCGGGAGCGGTGGTACCGCTACGCGGTGGATGAAAAAACCACGCTGGGGTTGCTGCCGGCTTACCGGGTGGTGGCGCGCAAGGGCTTGCCCTGGAACCTGGATGTGGGGGCGCAGTACGGCCAGTTTGCCGGGGAGCCCTTTTGGGGCGGGGAGCTCCGCTGGTCGCTCTTCGAGGGCGGGGTGATCCTGCCGGCGCTGGGGCTCTCCGGGAGCTGGACCTGGCTTTCCCATCCCCAGGTGGATTTCCGGGTGGGCGAGCTGAAGCTGGTGGCGTCCAAAGGCTTCGTGCTTTTGGCTCCCTACGCCGGGGTGGGGGTGAGGCACCAGAAAATTGAGGCCTTTTTTGGCGACCCCGCTCCCCGCTGGCACCGGGCCCAGGGGGACCGCACGGTGGTGCTTGCCGGTGTGGTCATTCACCCGCTGCCGCTTCTGCGGGTGGTGGCAGAGGCCCGGCGAGGGGCGTTTACCTCGTACTTTGTGGCTCTGGGGGTGGGCTTATGAAAGGTAACCCAGCGCTTGGTCTTAGCGTGGCGCTTGCGGCTTTGGCCCTGGTGGCTTGTGGCAGCAAAGAAACGCCGGAGCAAAAGGTCACCCGATTGCGCCTAGCCCATCAGGTGCAACCCACCGCGGTACAGGTGAGGACCACGCCCGAGGGACCGGAGCTGCTCATTGACTTCACGGTGGTCAACACCGCCCGGGAAAAGCTTCCTACTTTGACCGTGAAGGTGGTTTTGGTGGACAGCAAGGGGAAAGATCGGGCCACGCACCTGGTGAGCTTAAGCACCGCCGATTTGCTGCCCGGGGTGGCGGGGCAGGTCACCGGCTTTATCCGCGGCGAAACCCTGTCCCAGGGAGAGCAGGTGCGGGTGGAGGTGGAGGCGGAGGTTCCGGTGAAGGACCGCGCTCGCTATCCCGAGTACCGGGACGTGCTGTAAGGGTGGCGGCCGGCGCTTTTCAGTTCACCGGCTCAATGGAGGAAAGCTGAAAGCGGTCCATAATGATCCGCTCCAGCCGCGGGCGGATGATGAGATCGAAAGTTTCTTCTTTTCCCGGAAACATGCGGACCACCGCTGAGCGCGCCGCTTCCACCAGGCGCAGCGCTTCGCACAGCTTCAAGCCGGGATCTTCGGCCAAAATTTGCGCCGTGAGGTCCACCAGGATCCGCATGTGACGGATCCTGCGGTTTTCTTCGCGGATTTCGTCTTCCTGCCCCATCCTCTTCAAAAACCCCGCCCTAGCCGAAACTCATTCCCAGGTTATTCTAGCGCCGGGAGGGATGCAGTGGATTCTTACCTGGCGGTGGCTGCCACGGCGGCGCAAATTGGCGGGGAGGTGCTCCGTCGGCACTTCCGGGGTGCCCTGAGGGTGGATGAGAAGTCCCGCAACGACTTCGTTTCCACCGCCGATCGCGAAAGCGAGGAAGCGATCCGCAGGTACCTAGCGAAGGCCACGCCGGAGTGCGCGTTTCTGGGTGAGGAAAGCGGGCGTGCGGGCTCGCAAGCGCGTGCCTGGGTGGTGGACCCGCTGGACGGCACCACCAACTTTGTGCGCGGTTTTCCCCATTTTGCGGTTTCGGTGGCGCTTATGGAGGGCAGCGAGGTTCTGGTGGGGGCCATTTACGACCCCATGCGCGACGATCTCTTCACCGCCTGCCGGGGTGCTGGGGCTTTTTGCAACGGAAAGAAAATTGCGGTGAGCGGTCGCGCTTCGCTGGAAGGCTCGTTTTTGACCACCGGTTTTCCTTTCCGCATGGGTGCTGCCCTTGCCACCTACCTTGCGGTGTTTGCCGAGGTTTTCCCCCGGGCTGCGGCCATCCGTCGCCCGGGCGCGGCCAGCCTCGACTTGGCCCACACCGCCTGCGGCATTTTTGATGCGTTTTTTGAGTTTTTCCTTTCACCCTGGGACCTGGCCGCTGGGGTCTTGCTCGTGCAGGAGGCGGGCGGCAGAGTCACCAACCTCGATGGAAAACCCGACGTTTGGACCAACGGCAACGTGGTGGCCGGCTCCCCGCGGGTCCAGGCGGAGCTGTTGCACTTGCTGCAAAAGCACGCCAACGAGGAAACTCTTAGCGTTTTGCGAGTGGCGGAGTCTGGGAGAACGGGAGCCGCCGGGTAGGCAAAGTTGACTGCGGACTCAAACAAACGCCGTGAGGTTCGCTAATCTCCAAAGCAGTTGTCATGTGAGTCGTGCGAAAGTATTATTAATTTGCACATGGTTAGCGCGTCACGAGCCTCGTCGAAATCGAGCCCCCGCCTCCTGCCGGTGGAGGACAGGCTCCCAGTGCGCGGGCTTGATCTGGAGCGGCTCATCAACCTGGTGCGCTTGGCGGTGGTAGCCTGCATCGCGATAGTGACCACTGTACAGCAGCTTCTGGGGGGGCGGCCGCTGCCGGAGCTCAGCGGTACCGGCACGCTCTTAGGGCTTTTCATCGGTTTGGTTTTTCTTCAAATGTTTCTGGCATACCTGCCCTGGGACCAGCGCTACTCCCGCTTCCTGGCCCTCTTGGACGTCGTCGTGGTCACCGCGGTGCTCTTGAACTTCGTGGCCAGCGGCAGGCCCCTGTGGGCCACCAACTCGCAGGTGGTTTTCCTGGGCTACCTCTTGGGCTTGGTGCTGGTGGGTTTGCGGGGCGATCCGGTGCTGGCCCGGCGGGTGGCGGTAGTGGCCTTCGTGGGCTACGGAGGGGTTCTGGCCTTGGCAACCCATGGCTGGGACCTGGCCCGCCAGCCCGCCGATGCCCTCTACGGGAGCTTTCGCTGGGACGTGCAGGTGCTGCGCTTGGGGCTTTTGAGCTTTTGTGGGGTTGCCGTCACCTACGCTGCCAAGCTGGCGGAAATGGAGCGGAAGTCCTCCCGTTTGGACGCCCTTACCGGGGTTTTTAACCGGCGGTTTTTGGATGAGTACCTCACCATGATGGTGGCCCGCGCCAAGCGAGCCAAACAGCCCCTTTCGGTGCTCATGGTGGATTTGGATGGCTTCAAGCAGTACAACGACACCCGTGGGCACGAGAAGGGCGATGCCATGCTCCGGGAGGTGGCCCTTTCTTTAGCCGGGGCGGTGCGGGAGGACAACGTGGTGGCGCGCTACGGCGGGGACGAGTTCGTGGTGGTGCTCCCGGCTACCCCGGGGGAGCTAGCCCGCCAGGTGGCCACGGACCTTTGCCAGCTTTTCACCGGCGAGATTACGGTTTCGGTGGGGGTGGCGTGCTTGGGTCCCGGTGGTGGCAGCAAGCGGGAGCTGCTGCGGGCCGCCGATGAAGCCCTGTACCGCGCCAAAAGGCAAGGCGGGGGCGTAGCGGTGGCGGGTTAAGTCGGAAAGAAAAACAGCCGGTAAGTAGAACCAGCACGGAGCTAGTTAAAAAGGCTTTGGTTGCATTCCCACCTGAGGTGTGCACAATAGCCGCTCATGCGGGTTTTGGCGCGCCACGCCCTGGGCTGGAGCTTCATGGTGCTGGGGGTCATCGGCTCGCTCTTGCCGATCCTCCAGGGGTGGTTGTTCTTTGCAGCAGGGGCTTTGCTTTTGGCCCCGGAGGTTCCGCTTTTCCGGCGTTTTTTTTGCTGGATTGAAACCCGCTTCCCTCGCCTTAAGAAACCCCTTGCCAAGCTGCGGCGTCGCTTGGACCGCAGCCAACCCCCCTGCCCTTAGGCCAGCTGCTCCTGCCCGCTTTGCGGGGTTTGCAAAAGTGCCTCAACCTTTTCCTTCAACGGCCACAACACCAGCATGCCCACCAGGCTTACGCCGTTGAAGTACCAAAACCAATCCCCACGGCCGGTGATGAAGAACAACAGAAGACCAAAAATTGCCACCGCCTCTAGGCGGGCGAAGGTCACAATGTGGGCCGTGCGGTGGGCGTTCAAAAGCGGGAGCGGATCATGGCTGACCGCATACACCTGCCGGGCTTTGGCAAGCATGGCGCGGTAACCCGGCATAAGCGTAAGGATGTTAAGAACGGTGAGACCGGTGAATACCCAAAGTAGCGGGTGCGTCTGCATGACCACCGGTGCTTCCGGGGGCGGCACCAACAGCACCAAAAGCCCGTAAACGATGGTGCTCACGAGAAAAGCTCCGCACAGCACGTGGAGCGTGCGGGTATGGGCGGTTACCAGTTGGTCCATGGTCATCCTCCGTTCCCTGAGCCAAGCGTACCGAATAGTCATGACCGAGGTCAAGATCGGAAGCGTTTGGGCTTGGCTTTTTCGATTTTCACGGCAATTCGTGGCGTCGGGGCCTTGAGCGGAACGCTGCCGCCAAGGGATAATGCCCCGTCCGGAGGGGTGGCCGAGTGGTTTAAGGCAGCGGTCTTGAAAACCGCCATCCCGCAAGGGATCAAGGGTTCGAATCCCTTCCCCTCCGCCAGCTCTTGCCAAGTTGGCCCAGAACCCGCACATTGGCGTTGTGAAAGCTTTGGTTTTGCTGCCGCTGGTTGTGGTTTTCCTGTGGACGGTAGCGGCCAAGCTGTGGGGAAGGCCCGTTAGCCCTTCGCAGATCCGCGCGCTGGTCGCTTTGCTGTTGGCTTTTTACCTGGCGGCCACAGCTTTTTTGGGGCTTTTTTGGATGAGCCGCATGGAGCTGCCGGTATTCGACTGGCACTACCTCATGGGGTACGGCCTGCTGTTGGTGGCCCTTTGGCATTTGTGGCTGGAATGGCCGCAGCTTTTGCGGTTTTTCTCGCGCTTGCGGGAGGAACGCCATCTCAAATGGTTCCTTTTGGCGGCGGGAGGGTCCGGGGCGGTGGCGTTGAGCGCGGTTTTTGGCGGCCTGGAGCTTTTTCAGCTCCGACGCGAAGAACCTGCGTCGCTGCAGGCGGGTTCTGCGGCGCCAACTCCCGTGCCTCCCGTTTTTCCTACCGCCGTTCCTCACGTTGTTGGCCCCGCCGGGGTTTCCCCGGGTCCCTCAGGCTTCGCCAAGAGCGAAGCAAGGCAAGCCGTGGCCTACATGGCGAGGGAATCCTCAGCTTCCCTGGGGGGCCTGGTGCGGCGGGGGTTGTTTTTCGGGCCTAAGGTGGCAAGCTTGCGAAACGTGGGAGGAAAAACCCTCATCCCACTGCCCCCACCGCTGGTGCAGGTCGGAACGGGCCTCCCGGGCGCTCTTGGGTGGCTTTCAAGGCCTTCCGCGCCCCGCTGCGGGGCTTGCCCCCTGGCCGAGCTTGCCACCCTGCTCTTTGCGGCCAACGGTGTCACTGAAGTGCGCCGTCTCGGCGGGGAAACCGTTTACCTGCGGGCGGCCCCTTCGGCAGGGGCTCTGTACCCGGTGGAGGTGTACCTGGTGAACGTGGGCGCGGGGGAGCTGGCCCCTGGCGTGTACGTGTACGTGCCCCAGGAACACGGGCTTTTGCCGGTGGCGGGGGCTTACGATGCCAGGGCTTGGGCGCGGGCTTTGGGCTTTTCTGAAGGGGCTGTGGTTTCCGGCCCCGTGGTGGTCTTCACCACGGTTTTCCAGCGGACGGTCTGGAAGTACGGTTCCCGCTCCTACCGCTACGTGGTTCTCGACGCCGGGCACGCGGTGGCCAACTTTTGGCTGGTAGCTTCGGCGCTTTCCTGGCCGGTGGAGGTCACCCCGTTTTTTGCCGACCCGGAGGTGGAGGCCCTTGTGGGGCTTTCCCCCGATGAAGAAGGGGTTGTGGCGGTAGGTGTTTTCGGTCGGCTGCCCGGGGAGCCCCGGCTGCTGCCGGCTTTTTCCGAAGTGAGGGTCACGGGGGATTGGGAGCGGGAGGAGCTCACGCGCTTGAGCCACAGGCTGACCCGCTGGCAGTGGACGGAAGGTGAGCCCTGGGTTTGGCAGCCGCGGTGGGTGGCAACCGCTGCAAGCGGGCACGGCCCCGACCTTTTGCAGCTCATCAAGAACCGCCGTTCTTACCGGCGCTTTTCCCCGCAGCCGCTGTCCTCCGGGCAGCTGGCCACGCTTTTGTCCCGGCTGGAACCCATGGCGGCTTTGGTTCCCGGCGGTACAGGGGTGGAGGTGCGGGCGGTGGTGGTGCGGGACGAGGCTTTGTCCCCGGGGGTTTACCGCTGGTGGCCCGGAGAAGGAGGCCTGCAGTTGGTAAAATCGGGAAGCTTTGGTCGGGCGCTGTACCGCGCCGGATTTTCCCAGGAGCTTTTGGAGCGCGCCGCAGCGGCGGTGGTCTTTTCTCTGGACGAACAAACCCTTGCTTCCACCTTTGGGCGACGGGGTTTTCGCGTGGGGCTTTTGGCTACCGGGATGCTGGGGGAGGTGGTGTACCTGGCGGCGGGGGAGGTGGGGCTGCGAGCGTGCGGCGTGGGGGCCTTTGCCGATAATGAGCTTTCCGCTTTGCTCGAGCTTCCGGAAGGCACGAGCCCGGTTTACCTGGTAGCCTTGGGCAAGGAATAGGAGGTCCTGTGAAGGCGCTCGTTTGGCTTTTAACCTTTTGGGCGGTGACTCTCGGGGCGCAGGAAAGCATGGGGATCCCTTCCACAGGGGAAATCCGCGGGCAAAAGGACGCGGTGGGTTTTGCCACCACCGCGGAAGCCATGGCCCTAGCCTGGAAGCTATCGGAAGCGCCACCACCTCCAGAAAAGCTTGGGGAAATCCCCTCGTCGGGGATCGTAGGGGTGGTTTGTCCCCACGATGACTACGTTTACGCCGGCCGCATGTACCGCCTGCTCGTGCCCTTGGTCACCGCTCCCCGGGTGGTGGTTGTGGGGGTGTTGCACCCATGGAAGCGGCTGGGGGTGGGGGAGCGGGTGGTTTTCGACCCCTTTAAGGCTTGGCGAACCCCCGATGGACCGGTGCCGGTTTCCTCATGGCGGGAGGCGCTTCTGGCCAAGCTACCGGCGGAGGAGGTGCTCGTCTCTCGGGAAGCCTCGGAAGCGGAGCACTCGGTGGAAGCCATCGCTTACTGGCTGCGACACCAAAACCCCAACCTTGAGATCGTCCCCATTTTTGTGCCGGGGATGGGCTTCCCGCGGCTTGCCGAGCTGGCAAGAAAGACCGGGCGGGCGCTGCGGGAGGTTATGGCCGAACGCGGATGGCAACCGGGACGGGATGTGGCGGTGGTAATTTCCGCCGATGCGGTGCACTACGGCCCGGACTTCCACCACATCCCCTTTGGGGAGGGAGGTGTGGAAGCTTACGTCAAGGCCTGTGCCCGGGATAAGGAGCTGCTTTTAGGCCCGCTGGCCGGGCCGGTGAGTGAAGAAAAGCTGCTGCAAGCCTTCACCACCTGGGTGGATCCCCAGGATGTGGGCACCTACCGGCTCCCCTGGTGCGGGCGCTTTTCCATCCCCTTTGGCTACCTCATGGCCCAGGA